>QMXQ01000123.1 GCA_003662205.1 Candidatus Bathyarchaeota archaeon | reverse complement strand
CTGTTTCAATCCACGCCCCCGCACGGGGGGCGACCGCATTTTCTGCCAAACCTGAATTCAGCAAGGTGTACCAAGCAAGCCGGCTTTTCCGGAAAAAGGTGCCTCTCTTCGCTTTCTGAAGCTCGCCAACCCCCTTCAGGTCTCCTGTTTGCTTGAGGTTGGCCGCTACTTCTTCAGACCACCAGCGGGCCCTCCGGGTCATAGGCTGTTTGCACTCCCAGGTGCTCCACCCTGACCTTCCAGTTCTTGCCCAGAAAGTAGAAACGCAGGCTGTCCTCATCTGCCTTTATCTCCTGGAGGAGCCGGGCCCGCAGCCTCAGCCACTGGTCAGGCGCTACCAAGCACTCAAACACTGATTTCTGAACCCGTTGGCCATAATCTTGGCACACCTTGGCCACCCGCCGCAGACGCTTTTGCCCCTCTTGGCTCTCCGTTCTCACATCGTAGGTTACTAGTACCAGCATTTTCACCCCCCAAGGCGGTATTTTGTTGTTAAGGTGCTTGCTACCGCCACAGGAATGGCGGATAGCCCTCAATATCTCCTCTTAGGTAACGGGCGAGCAGCAGCGCCTGAGCATATGGCAGGAGACCGATCTCCATCTTCTCCTTAAGGAATGGGTGCACAATCTCTTCCCGTTTTCGCTCCTGGTAGGCCTTGATGACCTGCTTGCGGGTCTCATCGCTCATATTTACTGCGCCTGTCTCCGTCCTTTGAAAACCCTTGCCCGTAACCTGCTTGAGGTTGATCAGCGAGAGTACTAAGCGGTCAGCCAGGTAGGGGCGGAGCTCCTCCATGATATCCAGTGCTAGCCCGGGCCTGCCCGGCCGGTCGCGGTGGAGGAACCCCACCGCCGGATCCAGCCCCACACTTTCCAGTGCTGATGACACGTCATAGGCCAGCAGTGTATAGACGAAGGAGAGCAGAGCATTGACATTATCCAGCGGCGGCCGGCGGCTGCGCTCCCGGAGAGAGAAATCGCCTTTCTGGGCTAGGATGAGGTGGTCAAATACCTGGAAGTAACGGCGGGCTGCTTCGCCCTCAATTCCTCGTATTGTGCCTAGTGACTGTGGTGAATCGAGGGCTCTGAGTAGCCCGGCGATGTGGCTGGCCGCCTGGCTTACCTCAGCAATCCCTGGGACTGAGGGGTGGCTGCGCATCAGCCGCAGGAGCACTGCTCGTGAGTTATGCAGCTTGGCGATGATTACCGCCTGGCCAATGCGGGCTGAGCCCTCAGGGTCATCGGCCACGCGGTACTGGGTACGCCGCAATAGCACATTGCCTGATACCGGCCCCTGCACCCGGGCCCAGAAACGCCCGTTCCGGCTTAGAAAGGAAATAGCTACTCCCTGCTCGGCGCATAACCCCATGAGCGGCGGGCTTACTGAAACTTGGCCAAAGCACACAATCCCCTCTAGGGTGTGTACCGGCACCCTGAGCCTGGTTTCCCCACCGACGACCACCACCACCGATTCCCTCTCCCGGTGCAGATAGGCACCTTGGCTGGTAACAAACAGCACGTTAAGCAGGCGCTTCATCCTCGCCCCGTTCCATAGCTTGTTTTAGGTATCTGCGCACGCTCTTCTTATGGCTCATTGCGGTGGGCAGGCAAATCCCCACCAGGGAACAAGAGCGGCACTTCTTGCGGAAGACCGCATGTGGTGTCTTGCCAGTAGTGATAAGCTCATGAAGACGCCTAGCAGTGGCGCGTGTCTTCTCCCGCAGGCTTGGGGTAAACTCAAGCTCAAGCCGCCGCCTTGTCTTCCCGTAGTAGACCGCACCTGCTGGCACCAATACCCCCAGCATCTCCTCAAGGCACATTGCCTGAGCGCAGAGCTGCACCTCAAAGCTCTCCTCTCGCCTCAGCCGGCCGCTCTTATACTCTACCGGAAAGGGTTGCCATAGCCCGGCTAGCCCGGGCAATGGCACCGTGAGGGTGGTTTCCCTCTGGGTGCGGCGGAACTCGACCACATCAGCCCGGCCATAAAGGCCCAGCTCAAGGGAGCGCAGCCACAGCCCACGGACAATACGCCAGTCATCACGGCACTCAACCGTTGCCTGGTGCGCCTGCTCATGCAGCAGGCTGCCCTGGGCAGTGTAGGTGTTGTCCTGCCAGAGCCCTTCTAGAAAAATCAGAGCGGCACGGCGCTCACAGAAGAGAAGGTGCTGCAGGGCAGATATGGGCAGCAGCTCTCCTTCCTGGTACACGTTCCTTACTTTACTTCCCAAGTCTCTGGTGGTGCCGGCCTGATGCTAGTCCTGCCATTGTCCCAGTAGGCGAAGCCAACCTCTACCCCGGCAGGAAGCCCCCTTCTGTTAAAGGTGACTTGGTAATCGGAGAAGGAGCGTGGCGCCTCAACCCCATGGCGCTTGCTCACCTCTACTAGGCCAAACAGCCTGTGGGCCGGGGCACAGCCTAGCCTGGCCTGGCGGGCACGCTGGGCAGCATCACTGTCCGTGCCCACGTGCTTGAAGATGACCAGTGGTTCCCGAACGGACATGACCCCTTTGGAAGCTGAGCGGTCGTGTTCAAACATACGCAGCAGCGCTTCCCAGAGGAGGGAGAGGTCTTCCTCAGTAAAGCCGGTCTGCTCCGCCAGGTGGGCGCTAATGAAGCCCTTGGCCAGGTAAAGACCGTAGGGGATAAGGGCCTTCCTGCCCATAGTGCGCAGGCGGTCTTCAGGTTGCTCTTCCTCCCACCTCGCATAGTCAGCGCTAGACTTGGCTGCGGCTACATCTTCACTTACGGCCATACGGGTAATGGAGATGTCCAATGGCAGTACCGGGTCAACGGAGCGGGCAAAGGCAAACTGCACCGGGCCACGTACCTGCCCGGCATTGGGGCCTACTGCCAGTACTGCGCCAAAGGTGCGTACGTCATAGAAGCTGGCACACATCCACTTTCTGGCTGCCTCAACCTTGCTCTTGTTTGCTTTGCTGCCGGGCGAGTAGCCGCCTTCAGTTTCTTCATGTGCTCTGACGATCTTGGTATTCAGGTTGGTGGCATGCTCCACAAAGATGGCATAGGGCATCTGGTTGCCCCGGGCAATCTGCACGTAGTTCCTGCCCCGGCGCTTGAGGGCCACGTCTGAGACCAGCCCGTGCATGTCCTCAGGGTCAATGCGGGGAGCGTTGCCGGCATCAGGGTCACCGTTGGGGTTGCCGTTCTCGCAGTCAAAGAGGTAGAGAAATTCATAGCGGTTCTTGATGATATCAGCCATTTTAGTCCTCCTTTACTTCCTCGCTCTCTCCGGATTTGCCAGCCCGGAAGTTGGCCAGCTGGTGGTAGTAGCCTAGGGCAAAGAGGCTCTGGTCTTCCAGTGTCAGGGTCCTGGGCAGGGGCCGGGTAATGTGGCTCCAGATTTCGGCAATTTTCCCTTCATACCAGTGGGCCAGACCGGCATCCAGCTTGCTTAGATGGTGCTGGCTGTTGCCGGTAAGCCGGCCCAGTACTAGGGCCGGTGTGGTACTGGCTGCTGTGTAGTATCTCTGCACCACCCCGGCACCGACATCCCCCAGTGCCGCTCGCTGCAATTCCGCCAGTGCCGCCATCAGGCGGCCACATTGGTAGGCCACAGCGGGGAAGTCTTCGTTTAGCTCGGGTTTTAATTTCTCGGCCAAAGTGTTTTCCTCCTTCCGGTATTTTCTTAAGTGATAGGCCTTGATAAGGGCCATCCTCGTGTGCAGAACGGAGTAGGCTAGAGCGGTGGAAGCTTTTCTTTCCCTCCTGAGGAGCATTTGCCACTCTTCAGATAGGATAAAGGACCGGTGGCTAGGCACCAATCTGCCGAGCACGCTGTACGGGATAGGTGTACCCCTGATAGCAGCCCGTAGCAGCTCAATACGGGCGGCACCCACTGGCTTGACCCAGTCGTCATAATTCTGCTCCCTTTTCCTAGGTGCCAGCAGACAGGTGACGACACTTTCCAGCTTGGGACTGCGGGCATGGCCAGAGCCAGCGAAGCTGACTATCTCCAAGTCACTGAACCACCGGTTGATGTTGGCAACAAGTTCAGCAAAGTCACCCTCTAGCCAGTCGCGCACCATCACCCGCCCAGCGGCACCGGACATAACCAGGATGTAATAACGGTTACCGGCCAGGTCCGGTCTCTCACCCTGATCAAGACTGTGCAGGAGTTTCCTGGCTCTCTCCTGGGCATCAAGCTCGTCAACCTGGACTGACTGGGTGAGCCACGGTAACGGGTCGTCCTCCTCTTGCACCCTTTCCTTGAACCAGTGAACCACCATGGCCCCGGCCAGCCTTTCGCTGTAGCGCCTTATCAGCTCATTGAGGCTATCGGCATAGGCCCTGGCTGCCTCTTCAGAGACAGCGGCGTTGGCCGATTGCTCCAGCCCGTAGGAGCGGTAGGCTTCTTTATCGAAGCCAATGAGCACATCGCCGCTGGTCGCCCCGCCAACCCCAGCTAGCCCCTTAATCTTGGGGTGCGTCTTTGCCGGGACAACCAGCTTGCCGGTGGCGAAGCAACGTGCCTGGCGAGGTTCGCTGGTGTCCTCGTCGGCACCGCCAAGCCTGTTGCGGAATCCCTGCCACCACTTATGCCAGTAGTCCTGCTCCACGGGGAACTCGCCATCAAGCCTGAAGGTGACCTTATCACCTGGCCTCACCCGGTGGGCGGCCATTGCTTTTTGAATGTCGCCGAGCACCTTTTCATCTGCCATAAAGTGGGCGATGGTCGCCAGCTGCGGATGGCTTTTACCTGCCTCGCTGAGCATGCTGACAAAGAACCTGTGCTTTTCCCGAGCCTTGGTATCACCAGCTTCAACCCCGTAGCAGGCAACCACACGGGCCGTCTCAACGAGGAAGTGGCTCCTTGGTGAGGGACCGGAAACAAGCTCAGGCTGGGTCAAGGCGGGGCACTTGGGGAAGAGCTGGCCGCGGTTTCCCTTCTGCTCAGGGTTCCCCAGCTCCACCACGCCACCAAAGCCTGTCTGCGAATTGAAGATGATCGCCCAGCGCACCTCCTTGGCACTGAAGCCCGGCTTGCTGTCCGGGGCACGGTTGACCAGAAGTTCAAGCATAACTG
>QMXQ01000122.1 GCA_003662205.1 Candidatus Bathyarchaeota archaeon | reverse complement strand
TCGGCGACGTCGCCGGGGTACGCCGAGAGGCTCCGCTCCTCGAAGTCGGGAAGCGGGGGGAGCTCGATCTCGTGGTCGTACTGCAGCTTCAGCCTGAGGGCGGGGTTGAGGATGGCCTCCTCCTCGACGGCGGGGACCTGAATCTGATACGGGTCGCGGCGGGTCTTCCTCACCAGCTCTATGGGGGTGAGGACGATGGGGGACTGTATGGGCTGGGGGTACCCCGCCTCCCTCCAGTTAAGCATGCCGAAGGTGATGTAGAGGATGCGGACGCCCCGCTCCCGGTACTCCGAGACGGAGCGCCGGGCGAGGTTCCTCAGGATCCTCTCCAGCTGACGGGGGTCCGTCTCGGCGGGCACGAGCTGGGTCTTCTTCGGCCGGCGGGGGTAGCGCCCGCCCTGGGCGCCTCCGGGCCCTTCGGTCTCGGCCGGCGGCTGCCATATCTCCCAGCCCCTGCCCTTAAGGACGAGCCTCTCGAAGATGGTCCTCATGTCGGGGCGTTTGATCTGGATGTTGGAGCTCCTTGTCGGGCGGAAGTAGATGAGGCGATTCCGCCTACTGAGGTCTATGAGCTTCAGCTTCCACTCTTCGATCCGCCTTTTCACCCGAGACAGAGAAGCCGCATCCAAACCGTTCTACCGACCGTCCTAACTATTCAGACGTGCCGTCTTGAATAAGAGTTTATTTCCCCAATATTGACGGGATGCCGCTCAATTCCGCGGGGAAACGGGAAAAGGCATCCAGGGGCTGGTGTTAACGGTCCATTCCTCGTTGATCACGGCTTCGTATTTGGAGCGGCGTCCGGCGTTCAGGTTAAGATCAGGCTCTCGATGTTCTCCAGCTTGGCCTTGATCCACTGCCTCAGGCTCTCGATCTCATCCTCTCGCCTCTTCCAGGCCACCCTGTCTATGCAGTCCTCGATGGACTGGGCCACGAGGAATTTCAGCACGTTCGGCTCCAGGGCGTCGAGCTCGACGGCCTCGTCGCCGTAGGTGGCGACGAAGCTGGGGGTTCGGGCGTCGCTCTTCTTCACGGGCATCGGCGGCAGCGAGTATTCGACGATCTGCTTCCGGGTCAGCGCGACCCTGCGGACCTCGAAGTCTCCGGCGCCGTATTTCCGTAGCCTCTCCGTCAGGTCCCGCTCTATGTCGACGCCGCTCGGGTCGAAGTCGCCGAAGTAGAGGACGATGGTCGGCTTCCCCTTCAGCCTGTTCCGGATGTAGGATGCCATCCTCTGGACGTAGGTGAAGCTCGGGTAGCCGCGGGTGGGGAAGGTGCGGACCGCGTACCTGTTGGCCACGTCGCTCACCAGCCTGCTCAGGGCGTCCTTCTCCAAGCTGATGAGGACGTTGTAGGGCTGGTCGTCCCACATGGGCATCCTGAACCCCTTCCAGCTCTCCTTGAGGCTGGCGATCCTCTGCTTGATGAACTCATCCACCGACCTGAAGCCCGCGTCCCCCCGGCCCAGTATTCTGCGGCTCCGGTCCTCAAGGCAGTTGAGGGGGACGTCCCCCTTCTCCCGGGCCTGCACCATGATCCTGCTCAGCCGCTTGTAGCTGTTGATGGTGTTCGGGAACAGGCGCCTCGACACGAGCCGATAGTAGAGCTGGCGCAGCGTCAACGCCGTGTCGTACTGCCTGAAGACCTCCAGGGCCGCCTGCACGATCTCCGCGTAGCTCGGGAGCCTCTGCCTCATCAGTCTAACCTAAAGGCGGTTACCACGTATATTTCAATCGCCCCTCCCGGAGACGCGATCCCCGTAATAGACGCTCCCCCTGACGCTACCGGCGTCACGGCCGTTGTTGTGGGTCGAGCCTACGCCGTTTCTTTTTTCTATGGGTGCCGCGTAGGGGGTAAGGGTATGAGCCGGAGTGAGGCGAGGCCCAAGTTCAAGGACGTTCCGAGCTGGGCCCGCGACAACCTTGTCCTGAGATTGCTCGACGACCACGGCCTCAAACTCGAAGTCATATACGACAAGAAATATCTCAACGGCCTATGCAACAAGCCCCTGATCATGATACGGCGGAAAGAGTCCAAGACCCAGTGATTCAGTGATTATACCTGGGTAGATCGGCCGATCCACCTGTAACCAAGCGTTCGAGTTTAGATTAATATATGCCTGTCTCGGAAAAAAAAGGGGGCTAGACTGGTGTGAGCCAGCTCCGCCGTTTCTCGACGTTGCCGGCCAGGACCTCGGCATAGTATTCGGCGATCTGCCTGGTTATGGGTCCGGGGTACTCGGTTCCGAGCTTGATGTCGTCGATGCTGGTGATGGGCGTCACCTCGCCACCGGTGCCGCAGAGGAAGACCTCGTCGGAGGCGTAGAGCTCGACCCGGGTGATGTCCCTGACCTCGACGGGGATGCCGAGGTCCTCGGGGATGAACTCTAGGAAGGTGCCGCGTGTGACGGATTCGAGGATGGATGCGGAGACCGGCGGGGCTATGACCCTGCCGTTCCGCACCGCCATCAGGCAGGCCCCGGTCCCCTCGGAGACGAACCCCCTGTTGTCGAGGAATATGGCCCCGTCGTAGCCGCACCGCTTCGCCTCCCTCGCCGCCAGCGCCGAGTTCGCGTAGTTCGCCCACGACTTCGCCTGGGGCGGCAGGGCGTCGCTGGCGATCCGCCTCCAGCTGCTGATCATGAATCGGCGCTCCTCAGAGAAGCGGGGGTTCTCCTTCCCCAGGCGGGTCTCGAATTTCCACGTGGGGACGACGACGTGGACCTCGTCCTCGACGTTGGCCCTGGGCCAGACCCTCGGCTGGATGTAGACGTTGGTCCTGAACCCGTTCGCCCTGATGGCTTCGCGCGTGGCCTCCAGCAGTCGTTCCTTCGTGTACGGTATCTTGAGGCCGTTGACGGCCGCGCTCCGCCAGAGGCGGTCGATGTGAGGCTTCCACTGGAAGATGTTAAGTTTCCCCTCGCCGAGGACGGCGCCCTCGACGTAGGCCTTGATTCCCTCGAAGATGCCGAGGTAGATGGGCTCCATCGCCGAGACCAGCGCCCGCTCCGTTTCCACGATCTCACCGTTCATCCAGCAATACTTGGCGCCGCGAAAAGCAACCGACATAGAATCTCCAAGGGAGGATCGCGCCTCCGGGCTTAAAGGGTTTGTCAGCCCCATCGGAAATCTTAAGACGGCGGCCCGACACCGCTATGTCGGAGGCCACGGGATGGGCACACGGAGAGCGACGGTTATCCGGGTGGACGACGCCGCGACCTTCATCATCCGCCCCAACATGGCGGTGAAGCTCGCCGGCGTCGAGCCACCCGAGAGGGGGACGCCGGAGGCCGAGAGGGCGCGGGAGAGGCTGGAGAGCCTCGTGCTCCGGAAAAAGGTCGAGTTCGAGACCCTTGAATGGGACCGGCTGGGGCGCAGCATCGCCCTCGTCAGGGTCGACGACGTGGACGTCAACGAGGCGATGAAGGAGTACCTCAAAACCATCTAAAGAGCCGACTAGCTTCCCGCTTCTCTACAGCCGAGAAGATGAGGTCATCGCGCGGTTTTAAACGAATGAAGCGTTGATTTATAGGGATGCCCTTCACGGATTCCAGGATTCAGGCTGCCGCGATGCTGCTGGTCTCCCTCGCGATAAACCTGGTCTTCTTATACGGCGTGGTCGCGAGGCCCGTGATCTCGTATCACCTTTCGACGCCGCTGGACTACAACGGGACGATAGATTTCGAAGCGGAGGCCCTCCCGGTCGAGCTGCGAGTAAGGAATAAGGGGCTTTCCCCTGCCCGGGTCCGGCTGGTCGTCAGGTTCTACAACATGAGCCCGGTGGGGGCCGAGGGCTGGAGCCTCTCGGAGGAGGGAGGGGTCTCGGAGGCGAGGCTACCCTGGCGCGCACCCGCGCGCCAGTCGGAGCCAGAGTCCTTCGCGGTCACGTTTGATTCGAGGGGGAACGCCACATACGCCCTTCTCATCTTCTATATCGAGGTCGACCGCGGAGCGAGGCCTTTGGATAGGTTCCATAACAGCTTCATCACCTACAGGCCAGAGAGGCCGACCGCCATTCTTCTGAGGCACATCAGCGACACGAAGTTCATGAGGGTGAAGCGCCGATAGAGATCGCCTTAGCATAAGCCGCGTCTCACGCGCCAGGAAAAAGGGGTTAGAGTTGATCGATCTGCCAAACAATCGCTTCATCCGGAGAAGGGGGCCGCCCATCAGTTTTAACCTTCCCCGCGGGGGCGAAGCCTATAAACGGCGTGAGCCGGATGGATAGGTGATGAGCGACTTCCATAGGGAGAGGGCGAGGAAGGCCGTCAGCCTCATGCGGCGCATCGGCGTCGACGCCCTCCTTCTCTTCCCCGGCGCCGACATCGGCTACTTCACCGGCTTCAGCATCGGCCCGAGCGAGCGCCTCTCGGCCGCCCTCATACCCGTCGACGGCGACCCTGTCCTCGTCGTCAACGAGCTGGAACGGGAGCTCAGGGGCCAGAGGCCCTGGATCGATCGGGTGGAGGTCTGGAGGGAGCATGAGGACCCCGTGAGGCTGCTGGCCGACAGCATCAGCCGGCGAGGCCTCGCCGAGTCCGCCATCGGCCTGGCCGAGGACGCCCCATGGGGCTGGGTCAACCGCCTCCAGGGGCTGCTGCCGGCCGCTCGCTTCGTCGACGTATCGCGTCGGCTCAGCGCCGTCCGCATGGTCAAGACGCCCAGGGAGCTTGACTGGATGAGGCGGGCGTGCGACATAGCGGATCGCGCCCTCCAGCACGCCTTCGACCAGATGCACCCGGGGATGACGGAGCGGGAGCTCGCCGCCGCCATCACGACCGAGATGAGGCACCTCGGCGGAGGCCAGACCTTCTGCACGGTCCTCTTCGGCGAGAGGGCCGCGCTCCCCCACGGCGGCGCATCCGACAGGCGGCTGAGGCCGGGGGACTCCGTCCTGGTGGACACGGGCACAACGGTCCACGGCTACTGGTCGGACATCACCCGCACCGTCTTCTACGGCGAGCCCACGCCGCGCCAGCAGGAGCTCTACGAGGTGGTCTACGAGGCGAACAGGGCCGCCTTTGAGGCCGTGAGGCCGGGAGCGACC
>QMXQ01000121.1 GCA_003662205.1 Candidatus Bathyarchaeota archaeon | reverse complement strand
GTACGCCGAGGAGCACGGGGAGCTGGCCGCCGCCCTCAGGACCTGGTCAGGCTGAGGCGCCGTACTCCAGTATCCAGGGGTACCTCCGCCTCACAGCCTCCAGAATGGAGTGGGGGGAGATGACCCCCTCCTCGCAGATGATGCCGTGGATGTAGTCCCGGCGAGTGACGTCGAAGGCGGGGTTCCTTATGGCCAGCCCCTCTGGGGCGTCGGGCCAGACCTCGGCGGTGGACCGCTCCTCGATGGCCTCGAAGTCGCCGTGGATGGTCTGAGGGTCGAACTTGAGGAGCTCGGTGATGACGTAGAAGGGGACACGGGCCTCCTGAGCGGCGAGGGCGATGAGGCTGGTGCCGATCTTGTTGATGATGTTCCCCTCCGAGGTGATGGCGTCGGAGCCGACGACGACGAGGTCCACCTCCTTCATGAAGGACCTCACGGCGGAGTCGACGATCATCGTCGTCCTGATCCCCGCCTCCAAGAGCTCCCGCGCCGTGATGCGCCCCTGGTAGATCGGCCGGGTCTCGGTGCAGACGACCTCGAACTCCACCCCCCGCCCCCTCGCCTCCCTGAGCACCAGGTTCACAGCCGAGGAGTGGCAGTGGGTCAGGACCCGGGTCCCGGGCAGTATCCGCCTCGACCCGACCTCCGCTATCCTCCGGCGGGCCTCCCTGAAGCCCTTGAGGAGCTCCTCCGACACCCCCTGGATCAGGTCCTGGAGCTCCTCCACCGTCCGCCAGTCCGCCTCCCTCATCCTCCACTCGATGTATCGGATGGCGTTCCTCATGAAGGGCTCCGTCTCCCTCGACTCGAAAAGGATCGCGCGCGCCTTGGCGATCTCCGCGAGGGCCGAGGCCCGATCCCGAGCCCTGGAGACCTTCATCTGCTCGACCAGCGCGCGGACCGCCGTCAGCGCCACGTTGGTGGCGCCCTGGACCTCAAGCCGCCGTATCCTCTCGGCTGCCTCCATCACCTTCTTCATCCATCTCCACTCTCCGCGATGCTATCTCGAAAGGGACCCGGTCGGGGATCGCGTCCTCAGCCCTGCTTCTCGACGTGGACGATCGTCACGGGGCAGAGGTCCTCCGCGAGCCGGACGCACTCCTCCAGGGAGTCGGGCACAGCCCCCTCGCCGGGGGACGCCCCGTCGGGGCGGTGCTCGGCCCTGATCTGGGCCAAGCCGTCGTCCGGGTTGAGCTCGAAGACCTCGGGGCAGTTGGTGTGGCAGTTGCAGCAGGCTATGCAGTTCTCCCTGGGATCGATGGTGACGCGATACGTCAATAACCTTTCACGGTTATGTCTGGGTCCACGGTGGTTTATATTTTGATTCTATATACCTTGATCGGGGATGTCACCGGAGATCGTGCCCCGCGAGGCCGTCGTCGAGTCGCTGCGCGAGGAGTTCGGGGAGATCGCGATCCCCGCCTACAGGTTCAGGAGGCTGTTCTCTCGGCGGGAACAGGTCTTCTTCGACTGCGAGGGCGAAGACCCGGAAACATGCCTCGACCGAGTTCTTCGCAGGGAGGACCACGCCCTCTTCACCGTCTTCCTGGTGATCAGGGAGGGCGGCGGCCTACGGGTCATGGCCGTCAGCTTCCCCAACATCGGAAAGGAGACCCTGGAGCATTTCATCAAGCGGTATCACACCCAGCTCAAGCCCTCCAACATCATGGGGCTGGAGGCCAGCGGCAGGGAGTATGTGCGCTACCTCGGATGCAGCTACGAGGAGTAGCGGAAGCCCGCGATCTTCTAGCACAGCATTAAGGGAAAGCCGGGGCACGCCGAGTTCTACGGGGGCTGATCCGGCGGCTCAGTCTCGGCCGCGGCGGCCCCTTCCTGCTCTGCTTCGGGCTGGCCCCCGGATCCCCTGAGGTATATGATGGTCGCCGCGGCTATCAGGATCGAGCAGGCGACGCCGATGACGATGTGGGGGTAGGGTAGGCCCTCGGCCTCGAGCCTCAGCAGCCCCTCGACCAGGGGTGCGGCGTAGTATAGCAGCGCCAGGATGGCTGTCGTCCCCGTCAGCAGCAGCGCTAGGTACGCCATCTGGCCCCTGGAGACGGCGTCCACGTCCTCCACCTCGGCGCCCCTGTTGAGGAGCTCCTCCCTGAGCCCGCGGAACCGCACGGTGTACCTGAGGGCGATGTAGGTGACCTGGAGGAGGACGCCGAGGCCGAACACCCAGAGGGCGGAGATGTGGGGCGTGGGTTCGTACTGCAGGATCAGGCTGACCCAGTTGAACATGGAGAAGTCGAGGACCGCCGGGAAGAACATGAGCATGTTCAGGGAGAAGAGCCGCCCGAAGCCGGCCTCGTCCCCCCTCCGCCAGAACAGGAGGGCGAGGAAGAGGGCGAGGGCGAGGAGGGCGAAGTCCAGAAGGGTGAGGTCGACGTGCAGCCTTCCGAGGAGGGCCTCGGCGTAGGCGAGGAGGGAGAGGAGGAGGGGCTTGAACTTCGCGTAGAGGGAGGTCTGGAGGAGGGTGACCGCCGCCATGTAGGTGGACGCCAGGGTCAGCCCCAGCTCCGCCGTCCTTATGAAGGTCTCCACCCGTCTCATGTCAGGCCCTCTGTTCGAGCAGAGCTCGCGCGAAGCTCTGCGTCCTGGGGTTCCAGTTCACCACGGTCGCGCCGAGCCTCCTCAGGGCGGCGTAGACCGGCCGGTTGTGGAATTCGAGCACCTCCGCGGCCATCTCCTCCTCCGGGCTCTGGGCGGCGACGCTGTAGCCGAGGACGTTGAAGACGATGATGGAGGAGCGCTGCCTCCAGCGGCCGGAGTACCGGTGGAGCTCCCTGATGCCGTCGAACAGGCCCCGGGTCTTCGCCGCCTCCACCATGGTGATGATGATGAAGAGGGGGCGGGTGCCGACGATGTGCCCCCTGCAGCTGTGGATGGCCTCCCTGAGGGACTCGTCGCTGTACCTTATGTCGACCTTC
Organism: Candidatus Bathyarchaeota archaeon; assembly: GCA_003662205.1. Classification (GTDB taxonomy): domain Archaea; phylum Thermoproteota; class Bathyarchaeia; order TCS64; family TCS64; genus B46-G15. The sequence goes on along the minus strand of QMXQ01000121.1, from coordinate 2,116 downwards.
AGCATCTCCCTCATGATCTTGAACTGCTGCCTCCTGCCGAGGTCGGGGAAGATGATCCGCCTCCGGACCAGGGGCTTCGCGCCCAGGGGCGGGGCCTCGGCGGACACCGTCGGGACGGGCGCCTCCATCGGCTCCACCGAGGTGAGGGCGTCCCCCACGTCCGGCGGGGGCTGGGTCCGCTGGAAGATGCCCTCCCACATGTAGGCGTCGTAGTCGTAGATGCAGAGGCCGACCCGGCACTCCCTGCTGAGGTAGAAGTGGGTGAGGCCGAGGGCGGCCTGGACGGCGTACTCCAGGGTGTTCTTCACAGTCGTGCCGAGGGCCATGTGGGAGGCGCAGTCGAGGAAGATCCAGACCACCTTCTTCCCCTCCCTCTCGTACTCGTTGACCTGCAGCGGACGGGGCGAGGCGGAGAGCATCCGGGCGGTCGCCTTCCAGTTGATCATCCTGTAGGAGTCGCCGGTCGCGTAGTCCCTGATCTCCTTGAAGTCGGTGGTGGGGACGCCGAACCTGATCCGGGCCTCCATCGGCATCGGGATGCGGGTCAGCGCCTTCCTCTGCCTGATCCTCCTGACGAAGAGGGGCCGGGGCTGGACGATGAAGGTCCTCGGCGCCGGGTAGCCGCCCAGCCGGTTCTGCGTGATCCCCAGGGGGTGGCGGGCCTCCCACGCGACGGAGGTGAGCTCGTACAGTCCCCTCTTGGCGCAGGTGGCCTTGTAGCTGAAGGACGCCTCCGCGTCCCTCATGCCCTTCCACAGGACCTTGAAGTTCGTCCCCTCGTCGAGCCTGAAGGACTTGGGGAGGCGGTCGGCGACGGTCACCAGCCCCACGCCCCCCCTGACCGCCACGGTCAGGGTGTCCCCCACCTGGCCGTCGACCCAGACCTTGAGGTCCTCCCCCCGCCGGGTGACCTCCACCCTCTCGGGCTGGCCTATGAGGAGGGCGAGGGCGAGGAAGACGATGGGGAAGAGGCCGAGGACGACGAGTATCAGGTTGCCGAGGAACATGCCGAAGACGAGGAACGCGAAGGAGCTGACGATGAGCTCCAGCACGTCTCGGGTGAGCACCCGTCCCTTCACCTGCGCATGAACTGCTTTGGCACCTCGACCTTGCCGAGGATGTCGCCTATGATGGCGTCGGGGCTGAAGGTCCCCTCGATGGCGTACTCCATCTTCATGATCATCCTGTGGCCGAGGGCGTCGACAACGAACATCTTCACGTCGTCCGGCGTCACGAAGTCCCTCCCGGAGATGGCGGCGTGGGCCCGGGCCACCTTCATCAGGGCGAGGCCGCCCCTCGGGCTCGCGCCGACCTCGACCACCGGGTGGCTCCGGGTGAGCCTGACGATCTCGCTTATGTAGTCGATGATCTGGTCGTCGACGTACACGCCCTCCTCGATGAACTGCTGCATCTCCACGAAGGTCTTCTGGTCGGTCACCGCCTCCATCAGGGTGGTGGGGTCGTCCCTCATCCACGAGATCCTCCGCTTGAGGATGAGGCTCTCCTCCTCTAGGGTGCCGACGTAGCCCATGGAGAGCTTCAGGAGGAACCGGTCCATCTGGGCCTCCGGCAGCGGATAGGTCCCCTCAAGCTCGATGGGGTTCTGCGTGGCGATGACGAAGAAGGGGGGGTCGAGCCTATGGGTCTCGCCCTCGATGGTGACCTGCCGCTCCTCCATCGCCTCCAGCAGGGCGGACTGGGTCTTCGGCGGCGACCTGTTGATCTCGTCCGCGAGCAGGATGTTGGTGAAGACGGGGCCCCGCTCCAGGACGAACTTGGACTCCCGCATCCGCCACACCCTGGTGCCGATGATGTCGGCGGGCATCAGGTCGGGCGTGAACTGGATCCGCTTCCACACGCAGCCCGTCACCCTGGCGAAGGTCTTCGCCAGGAGCGTCTTCCCCAGGCCGGGGTAGTCCTCGAAGAGGACGTGGCCGTTCGCGAGGCTCGCCGCCAGCAGCTTCCTCAGCATCACCCTGTTCCCGACGAAGAAGCTGCTCACCACGTCGAGTATATCCGACGATATCTCCTTAACCTTCTCAACCTTCATCACGTACACCTTCCACCTTCAACGCGTCGACTCCCGGCTCAACGCCGGGCGCCCCCTCCTCCGGGC
>QMXQ01000120.1 GCA_003662205.1 Candidatus Bathyarchaeota archaeon | reverse complement strand
CGCCCAGCCCCGTGCTCAGCGTCACATAGACGATGTTCCTCAGCCCTCGCCCGGCGCCGAAGGCCTGCTCGCCGAGGACGGCGGCCGAGCAGTCGTTCATCAGCCGGACAGGCACGCGAAAAGCCTCGGAGAGGGGGTCAACGAGGGGAATTCTCTTGAAGGGGAGGTTGGGGGTGTCCACGACGCAGCCCGCGTCGAGGTCCAACGGCCCTATCGAGCCGACGCCGACGGCAGCCAGCTCTCCAGTATCTAGGGCTCTGATCATGCGGATGATCTGGGCGGCGATGCCTTCGGCGCCGCTGCTCTTGTCCGTCGGCTCCGCGATCCTCCTCTTGATGCCGGTAGCGTCGCCGGCGGCGGCCCGGACGTTGGTGGCGCCCAGGTCCACGGCTGCGTAGAGCCTCTTCAAGCCTCCGCCTCCGATCTAATTAGTAGCAGGGAATAAAACAGGGTTACTGCTTGGCGACGACGGGGTTACGGAGGACGCCGATCTTCTCCACCCAGGCCTCGATGACGTCGCCGGGTCTGAGGAAGTTGTCGGGTCTCGTTCTCCCCTCGGCGTCCCTCGGGCTGGTGTCAAGGGCGGTGCCCGCGCACGTTCCCCCGCAGATGATGTCGCCGGGGTAGAGAGTCATATCTCGGCTCAGGTAGGCGATCCAGAAGGGGAACTGGCGGATCATGTCGCGCATGGAGCCTTCCTGCCGGATGACGCCATTGATCTTCAGCCTCATCCCGAGGGTGTGGGGGTCGCCGATCTCGTCGGCCGTGACGATGCAGGGGCCCATCGGCGCCGAGGCGTCGAAGTTCTTGGCCAGGAAGAAGCCCCGGTCGTTGGGCTGGTCCCGGGCGCTGATGTCGTTGAGAATGGTGTACCCGAAGACGTAGCTCATCGCCTCCTCCTCGGGGATGTCCTTCCCCCTCCTGCCGATGACGGCGGCAACCTCCACCTCGTAGTCGAGGCGCTCCGTCCTGGCGGGATAGATGATGGGTTCATCAGGGCCGACGACGTTCCTCGCGAACTTCCAAAATCCCCACGGCGGAGCCTGCCCCTCCTCAACATCTCGCTTGACATCCTCCACGGTGATCTTCTTCCCCCGGATCATGGAGAGGGCGCCAGCGGCGTGATCGTAGAAGTTCGCCCCCGCCATGGCGATGCGCGACGTCAGGCTCGGGAGAGGCGCGCGAACCTTGACCTCCCCCGCCTCGAATACGATTCTCTCCCTCCGAGGACCCCCAACGTTTCCCTCTCGCACGAAGGAGAGAGCCTCCTCAGCGGCCCTGAGCGCCGGCTCCCCCTCCTCAATAAAACCCAGCAAATCGGCGGGGACCACGGCATCGGCGTGAACATAGGGCCGGGTCACCCCCTACCTGCCAGGAGGGAGGCGTACGCGAGGTTCAGATCGACGATGGAGCCGTCCTCAAGCAGACAGCCCAGCCTGTGGGCGCCGTACACAACGAGTCTCATACGAGTCAAAACCATATCGATGGAGACCTTATTTAAAGTCTGATAATGTCTCACACCGGCGCCGGTTTTGCGGACTCTCTTCCAGAGACGGCTGATCCTGAAGGCAAATGCCTTCGTCATGTATCTCCCTGACTTTGGCAGCGATAGCATCGCCCACCTCAGAAGTACTCGAATTGCCGCCCAGGTCGCGGGTTCGAACCTTCCCCTCGGCGAGGACCTCGCTCACGGCGGTGTCGATGATCTGGGCCGCTTCCTCCTCCCTGAGCCACTCCAGCATGAGCTTCGCCGACAGGATGGAGGCTATGGGGTTCGCGATCCCCTTGCCCGCCAGGTCCCAGGCCGTGCCGTGGACGGGCTCGAAGAAGGCGAAGTTGTCGCCTATGCAGGCGGACGGCGCCATCCCGACGCCCCCGATCATCCCTATGACGACGCCGGAGAGGATATCCCCGTAGATGTCCGGGGTCACGATGACGTCGAAGTTCAGGGGGTTGCGGGTCAGCATCATGGCCGCCACGTCCACGTGCCTGAAGTCCCTGCGCACGTTTGGATACCTCTCGACGACCTCGCTGAAGACGTTCCTGAAGAGCTTGTCGCTGAAGAGCCAGTTGCTCTGATCGACGCACGTGATCTTCTTGCGCCCCTTTTTGACGGTGTAGTCGCAGGCGAATCGGATGATCCGCTGGGCGCCGAAGTGGGTTATGACGCGGCGGTCGGTGCCGATGGAGTTCCCCAGGAGGCCCGAGTGCTGAAGGGAGAACCCCTCAGCATTATCCCTCACAATGACCAGGTCGACGCCCTTTGAGCTGCGCCTCCACAGAGGAGAGTAGACACCGGGATACAACTTGAGGGGGCGCAGGTTCACATACGCATCTTTGTCCACCCTCAGGTAGACGAGAACCTTCCTCGGGATCTCGTACGGCGCGTAGTCATGCCCCACGGCACCGAATAGGACGGCGTCGGCCTCGTCGGACGCCTCCACCGCCTCCGGCGGGAGAGGATCCCCCCTCTCCAGGTAGGCCTTGCCCCCGACGTCGCAGTGCAGGAACTCAAATCTCATGTCAGTCGCCTTGAGAACCTTGACGGCCTCCGCCGTCACCTCTGGGCCGATCCCGTCCCCGGGCATGACTGCAATCTTGTATTTTCTAGCCATTTACGCCTCCCCCCTCCCTTTTTGGCTAGAAATCATGTTAGCTCGCATTCCTTGCCTTAACATCCAGAATTATGTAACTTTAAGTCCTTGTGTGTAGCCCCTCCCACACTCAGGCACCGTGAAGATAACGTTATATTCCACGATGCGGAACATCTCCAGATTCGTTTAGGGGATAGATGAGCGTTGATTGAAGTGAGGTTTCATGGTCGCGGCGGGCAGGGCGCCGTCACGGGCGTCCGCGTCCTCGCCACGGCGCTGTACTTCGAGGGTAAGTTCACCCAGGCGATACCGATGTACGGGACGGAGAGGCGGGGCGCGCCCGTCGTCGCCTTCCTCAGGGTCGGCGACCACAGGATCAACGAACGGGACCTCGTCCACGAGCCCGATATCGTCGTCGTTCTCGACCCGCTGCTGGGGAGGATGGTCCCCGTGACAGAGGGATTGAAGGAGGGGGGCCTTGTCCTCATCAACCACCCCCGCTCGGGGAGGGAGGCCGGCCTCGGCGGCAGGTTCAAGGTCGCGACGGTCGACGCCACAAACATCGCCCTAGAGACGCTGGGGCGGCCCATCACCAACACGGCCATCCTCGGCGCCTTCGCGAAGGTGACCGGCATGGTGTCGCTGGAGTCGCTGGAGAAGGCGGTGCTCAAGCAGTGGCCGGGGAGGATCGGGGAGATGAACGTCAGGGCGGTCAGGCGGGCCTACGAGGCGGCGACGGAGCCTGTCGACGTCAGCAACGTCGAGGGGGTCAAGGTCGCCCCGCCCAGGAGCCGCTTCGAGAGGGATGTCTCAAGCTGGAGGGTGTTCAGGCCCGAGATCGACGAGGAGAAGTGCATTGGGTGCAGGCGGTGCTACATCTTCTGCCCCGAGGTCGCCATCACCATGGAGGAGAAGAAAGCGAAGATCAACTACAAGTACTGTAAGGGGTGCGGCATCTGCTACGAGGAGTGCCCCGTCGGGGCCGTCTCCTTCACGCAGGAGAGGCTGTAGGAGGGTTTGATGTGAAGCATTGGGAAGTGATGGTTGGGAACAAGGCTGTGGCGTACGCGGCCAAGCTCGCTCGGGTCCAGTTCATATCGGCGTTCCCGATAACGCCGCAGACGACCATAGTCCAGTACCTGGCGGATATGATCGCGAAGGGTGAGCTCGACGCCGAGTACGTCACCGTCGAGGGGGAGCTGACGGCTCAGACGGCGGCGCTGACGGCGGCCGCGGCGGGGGTTAGGGCCTTCACGGCCACCTCCGGCCCCGGCCTCCTCTACATGCATCATCCGATGCACGCCACGTCCGGCGCCAGGCTCCCCGTCGTCATGGCGGTCGTCCACAGGAGCGTGAAGGGGATGCAGCCCGACCACTCGGATATGATGGCTCAGAGGGACACGAGCTGGCTGATGCTGGAGTGCGAGAACAGCCAGGAGCTCCTGGACACGGGGATCATGGCGTTCAAGATCGCCGAGGACAGCCGGGTGAGGCTTCCGACCATCTTCGCCGGCGACGGCTACATCCTCAGCTATACGGCGGAGCCGGTGGAGGTCCCCGGCCAGGAGGAGGTGGACGCGTTCCTGCCCCCCTACAAGACCACGTTCCCCCTGCTGCCGGAGCAGGCCGAGGAGTCGAGGCGTTGGCTGATGGAGCAGTGGGGCGTCGGGCAGGACCCGCAGCTCAGGTGGAAGCGGCAGCAGGAGGCGATGGAGGCGGCGAAGTCCGTGATCAAGGAGGTGAACGAGGAGTTCGGCAGGTGGTTCGGCCGCAGCTACGGCAACGGCCTCGTCGAAGAGTACCGCTGCGAGGACGCGGAGGCGGTCATCGTCGGCATGGGCACCATCGCCAGCACCGCCCGGACCGCCATCGACAACCTGCAGAAGCAGGGGAAGCGGGTGGGGCTGGTGAAGCTCAAGTCGTTCAAGCCGTTCCCCGCCGAGGAGTTCCAGCGCATCGGCGAGAAGGTGAGGGCCATCGGCGTCATCGACCGGAACATCAGCTGCGGCTCCGGGGGCATCGTCTTCGGCGAGATACGGAACAGCCTCTACGACCTGGACGAGCGGCCGAAAACGCTGGAGTTCTACGCGGGCCTCTGCGGGAAGGAGGTCCGGGTGGAGGACATCGAGAGGATGGCTGAGAAGACGTTGAAGGTCGCGAGGGGCGCGAGGGTAGCGTCCCTCGTGGGGTGGGTGTAGGAGGTGGCTGAGGTGAGCAAGCCTATTCCCCTTACGAAGCTCGGGGAGGAGGAGTTCATAGACCCGGCGAACCAGGCGTGCCAGGGGTGCGCGGGGTCCATCGTCTCCCGGATGGTGAGCAAGGTCCTGGGGAGCAAGGGCATCAGGGCCCAGGTCGCGTGCTGCGGCCCCGCCTTCATGAACATCAGGACCCCCAGCATCTACGCCGAGGTGTTCGAGGGAGCAGGCGCGCTGATGACGGGCCTCTCCAGGGCTTTCAAGCGGATGGGGCGGGACGACGTCATCGTCGCGGGGATCATCGGCGACGGCGGCACCGTGGACATCGGCTT
>QMXQ01000119.1 GCA_003662205.1 Candidatus Bathyarchaeota archaeon | reverse complement strand
GACTTCGCCGCCGACCTTCACCCCGCCGATGTCGAAGACCCTCTGCTCAGCGCGAAGCGCAAACGTACCTCCCCACCCCTCGACCCCTCTTTAGGCGGGGGCCTCCTCGACCTGGACGCCCCGTTCCCTCAGCCCGGATAGGATATCCTTGAAAAGGGATTCGTCCATGCCGAGCCGCTCCGGAGGGACGACCCCCCTCTCCTTGATGGCGCCTTGGGCGAGCTTCTGGGCGACGATGGACGCGGTGTACCCCGTGGTCCGGGCCATCGCCGTCACCCCCTTCGCCCGGTCGTAGCGGTCGAGGAGGTAGTATCTGTAGCGGGTCTCCGCGCCCTGCCTCTCGCCGGCCACCTCCACGGTCATGGCGAGGATGTCGCCCACCTCAGGCATCCGCAGGCTCCTCTCCAAGAGCCTCGCGGTCACGAGACGCGGGGACACCTGGACGCCCTCGACGGCCACCGGCTCTTCGTCGAAGAAGCCCAGGGCCCTGAGGAGCCTGATCCTCTCGACATGCCCGGGGTAGCGCAGGGTCTTCTCCCACATGCTCTCCACCCCGGGCAGGGTGTGGACCAGCGTCCTAAGGCCGTCGGTGTAAAACGCCTCAAGCCTTCCCACGCCGGGAAACTCGATCTCCTCTAGGCCGCTCAGGGCGGGGACCTCAACGATGCGTCTCCCTTCGACGATGCGGACGTCCCTCATGTACTCGTCGATGAGCCCTTCCGCCGACCAAGTTATCGTGTAGCCGAGGGGGGGCACGGGGCGCTCGGGGATTCCTCCGACCATGATGTGGGCGGCCCGGACCCGGTCGAGTTTGGCTGCGGCGTGCCCCACGAGCATGTTGGAGAGGCCAGGGGCGACGCCGCAGTCGGGGACGACGGTGACCCCCGCCTCCCTAGCCGCCTCGTCCAGTTCAAGGGGGTTCTCGGGGGTGAAGGAGACGTCGAGCATGTCGACACCCACCTCGACGGCGGCTCTGAGGGCCTGATAGCCGTAGTCGCCGGGGAGCGCCCCGATGACCAGGTCGAACCCCCTGACGCTCTCCACGAGGCTGGTGTAGTCCGTCGCGTCCACGGAGGTCCACTCCGCCCCCTCTATCCTCGAGGCGGCCGCCTCAGCCATCCTTTCGCTCTTGTCGGCGACGACGACCTCGGCCCCATCCACGGATTCGGCGAAGTCCCTCGCGATGACGGAGCCTATCTTACCACAGCCCAAAACGATGATCCTCAAACTCCGCTCCTCCCTTCAGTGAACTAATGCTCCACCCCGTTTTTCACAGTTTCCCCAAACCCTGCGCCCTAGGGGACTGTGGGAGGGGGCAGCCCGTGCCTCGCGAGGATATCCTTGAAGACCTGTTCCAGGCGCTTCTCCCGGTCTCCGGGGAGGGGCGTCGGGACGTGCTCCTCCAGCAGCCGGTCGACCCGCTCCCTAGCCCGGTCGAGGACGTCCTTGGAGCCGCTCTTCCGCCAGGCGTCCGGGGTCATCCTGCAGACGACGTCGGATGGTATGAACTGCTCCTTCCGCAGGTTCTCGCGGGTGTGCTTCTCGGCGAGGAAGTGGCCCCCCGGGCCGACCTTGGCTATAACGTCAGCAGCCATGGCCGCGCCGTCGAGGGAGACGCCTTCGAGGAGCCTGTACGCCATCCCGCAGATCTCGTTGTCGATGACCAGCTTCTCCAGGGACTGGCAGTTCTCGCAGGCGAGCATCCCGGGGCCGGAGACGATGTTGACGCGGGCGAGGGCGGCGAGGATGATGCCCAGCCCCGACTCGAAGCCGCTCTGGGCGTCCACCGCCTTGGAGTCGCTCAGCCCCAGGTAGGCGTGGGTGGGCACCCCGTAGTGCTTCCCGACCTCGGCGGCGGCGCAGGCCGCTATCATCGCCTCGATGGCGCCGAGGCGTGCCGTGCAGTATCGCATGTCGAACCCTGCCGGGGAGCCGCCGTAGATGACCGGGGCTCCGGGCGCCACTAGCTGAGAGATCACGACGCCGCTCAGGAACTCGGCGTTCGACTGGACGAGGGTGCCGGCGACGGAGACAGGGCTGGTGGCCCCCATCTGGGGCGCCGGGATGATCTCGGCAGGGATGCCGAACCGGGCGCAGTCGATGAGGTTCTCGCAGGTGACGTCGCTCCACATGAGGGGCGACGATGGGCAGCAGTCGAAGATGGCCCGCGGCGCCCCGGCCAGCGCCTCGGGGCCGCCGACAACCGCCTCCAGCATCCTCTTCATATCGATGAGCCCCTCCTTGGTGAAGGCCCCAGTCACCATCGGCTTCGTCGAGTTCTTCAGGATGACATAGAGCCGATAGAGGTCGGAGATGGCGTCGGGCACGTCGGCGGGGACCATGGCGGTGCTTTGGGCGTGGACGTATTCCAGCGCGTCGGCAAGCCTGACCAGCTGGACGAGGTCCCGGGATAGGGCCCTGCGCATCTCCCCCGTCTCCCTGTCGATGAAGTAGATGGCGGCGGACCCGGGATTGTAGATGACGCTGTCGCCGCCCACCTGGAGCCGGTCGTCGCCGTCTCGCTTATGGAGGGTTATCGAGGAGGGTGCCCTTTTTAGGCACTCCTCCACGAGGCTCGGGGGCATGTGGACCACCTGGTCTTCGACCCCGCACCCGGCGTCCTCCAGCAGCTTGACGGCTCCCGGGTTCTTCACCATGACCCCGGTGTTCTCCAGAACCTCGAGGGAGGCCTCGTGGATGGCCTTCACATCGTCCCTGGGGAGGAACCGGACCCTAGGCATCGGCGCGCCCCTCTCCCATGAGGCGTAGTGCCACCTTCACGGCACTGCCTGCATCCAGGCCGCAGGCGTCCGCTCCTACCTCCTCGACCCACTCCTCGGTGACGGGGGCGCCGCCGAGGATCACCTTCACGTCCGCCCGCAGCCCCGCCTCCCTGAGCGCGTCGATGACCTCCCTCTGCTTCGCCATGGTCGTCGTCATGAGGGCGCTGAGACCTAGGATGTCGGGCTTCAGCTCCCTCACCTTCTCCACGAAGACCCTCGTCGGCACGTCGACGCCGAGGTCGATGACCTCGAAGCCGGCGGCCCGGAGCATGGTGACCACGATGTTCTTCCCGATGCTGTGGATATCCCCCTCCACCGTCCCTATGAGAAGCCTGCCCACCGCCTTCCGGCTCGCCCCCCGCCTCGCGATCTCCCTGTTGAGCACCTCGGCCCCCGCCTCCATCGCCTGAGCCGCCGCGATGAGCTCGGTGATGAAGGCCTCGCCCCGGCCGAACCGGTCGCCCACCTCCCTCAACGCCTTGGCCAGCCCCTCCTCAAGCGCCTCAACGGGGTCGACGCCCCCCTCGACCGCCTCCCTCGCGAGGCGTCTGGCGCCTTCCTCGTCGAAGTTTCTTACAGCCTCACCCAGCTCTTCGAGAATTTTGTCCTTCATCATACCTCTGGAACTAACTCTTACTTAGAGTTAATATATTTCACGTCAAGGACACACCATCTACGGCTGGAAGCCCTCTACATCTCATCTGGCTTGATCCATAATTCCCTGGCCTCGCCCACGAGGAAAACCGACCCCACAACCAGGACTAGGTCAACCGTTCTGGCTAGTTCCATTGCCCTAAGGACGGCGGCTTTCACGTCCTTCACTATCTCATATGGTTTAGAGTGCTTCTCCACCTCCTCGGCTATACGGAGCGGGTCGGCGGCCCGCCCCATGACGCCGTGAGCGGTTATCACGAAAAAGTCGGCGACCTGCGCGATCTGTTCGATCATGGCGGGTATGTTCTTATTCGAGGAGATGCTGATGATGGCGATCAGCCTCGCGTATCGAAAATCCTTCAGCAGGGCTTCCTTCACCGCTCTAGCGGCCTCGGGGTCCTTCGCGCAGTCCAGCACCACCGTCGGGCTTCTCTGCATTATCTCCAGTCTTCCCGGCCACTCCACCATCCTAAGCCCTTCCTCCATGGCTTTCCTCGGTATCTCTATACCGTGAAAGCCCAATGCCTCAACAGCCCCAACGGCCAACGCCGCGTTCAATAGCTGATGGTCACCCAGCAACGGTGTGAACAATTCATCGAAGCGGTGCACCAAGCCGTCGAGCTGAAAGCGCTGCCCTTCGAGGTTTGAGCCCAGCTTCCTGAACCTTATGTCCCTGCCGACCCTGAATATCCGGGAATCCACGCGCTCGCAGATCTCCCTGAACAGGCTGAAGACCCCGTCGTCCTGGGTCGCGGTTATGAGGACGCCCTCCTTCTTGGTGATCCCCGCCTTCTTTTCGGCGATCTCGAGCACGGTCTTCCCCAAAACCTCCGTGTGTTCCAAGCCTACGTTTGTTATCACCGAGACGAGGGAGTGGACGACGTTTGTGGCGTCAAGCCCGCCGCCCATCCCCGCCTCCAAGACCGCGAAATCCACCCCCTCCTCGGCGAAGTACCTGAAGGCTATGGCGGTGGCGACCTCGAAAAACGTCGGGTGCCCCAGCTCCGGGATCCGCGCCATCTCCTCCACGAAGGGCTTCACCTCCTCCACGAGGTCGACGACCGCCTTTACGGGGATCCTCCGCTCGCCGACGACTATGCGCTCCGTGAAGCTCGACAGGTGGGGGGAGGTATACATGCCGACCTCGTAGCCCGCGGCCCTGAGGATCGATGCCGCCATAGCCGTCGTCGATCCCTTGCCGTTCGTGCCGGTCACGTGGATAGACCTGAATCGCTCCTGAGGATCACCCAACTCCCGGAGAAGATGGCGTATCCTATGCAAACCCCTCTTGGAGCCATACCTCCGCATACCGAAAAGCCATTCTATCGACTCTCTATAATTCATCCCCGCCGTTATCCAAGGAAGAACGCCGGTCTTAAATATTCTAGGGGGATGTCCTTTCAGAGCAGCGAAAGTTTCTCGGATTGTCGGAGATTCGCCTAACTCACAGTCCAGATGATCGAGGGGGGTTGTGAGTTGAAGGGGAGCTAACTTGGCCTCAGCTTAACTCTGACTGCTCATACAGTTTTGTAAGATTAAACTGCATTTTTTATCTAATTTATGCTTTGTGGATTATCCGTAACATTTATTTCGCGTTTACGTTAATAGTATTTTATGCCCGTAGATTGGAGAGAAATAGACGAACGCCTCATCAGACGGGGAGAACTCATCCTCGAACTCGGCT
>QMXQ01000118.1 GCA_003662205.1 Candidatus Bathyarchaeota archaeon | reverse complement strand
TCTCCATGCAGACCTCGCCGACGGTCTCCATCGCCCCCTCCACCTCCTCCTCGCTGTCCCCCTCCACCCCTATGAGCAGGTACGCCGGGTGGTCGTGGTCGGGGAGGCTCCGCCCCAGGTAGCGCTCCGCCGTCAGCACCGCGTGCCTGGGCATGTACTCCAGCGCGAAGGGGACCACCTTCCTCCTGACGATCTCCGAGACGGCCCGGGCCGCGTCCCTCGTCGACTCGAAGGGGACGAAGAGGAGGGCTGTGTGCCTCGGCTTCGGCACCAGCCTGAGGGTCGCCTGGGTGACGACGGCTAGGGTTCCCTCGGAGCCGATGATGAGGTCGATGAGCTCGTAGCCCGTGGAGTTCTTGACCAGCTTGCCGCCGAGGCGTATCACCTCGCCGTTCGGCAGGACCGCCTCCAGGCCCTGGACGAAGTCCCGGGTGACGCCGTACTTCATCCCCCTGACGCCGCCGGCGTTCGTCGATATGTTCCCGCCGAGGCTCCCCGACTCCTGGCCGGGGTCGGGCGGGTAGAGGAGGCCCCGCTTCTCCGTCTCCTCGTGGAGGTCCATGATGAGGACGCCGGGCTCGACGACGGCCATCAGGTTCTCCTCGTCGATCTCCAGTATCCGGTTCATCCGCTCAAGGCTGAGGGCGATGCCGCCGTGGACCGGGTGCGCGCCGCCGCTGAGCCCCGTCCGCGACCCCTGGGGCGTGACGGGTATCCGCTCCTCGTAGGCCAGCCTCATCACCGCCGAGACCTCCTCTGTGGAGGCCGGCCTCACCACCACCTCGGGCGGGTGGGGTGGCTCCAGGCTCTCGTCGACCCCGTGCTTCTCCAGGTCCTCGTCCGCGTCGGAGACGTACTCGGCTCCGACGATCTCCTCAAGCCTGCGCCTGATCTCGGGCGTCACCCTCCCGTATTCATCCACGCTTCCTGTACTCCTTTATCTTCTCGATGAGGCGGGGGATGACCTCGTAGAGGTCGCCGACGGCTCCGAGGGATGAGACGCGGAGGATGGGCGCCTCGGGGTCCTTGTTGATGGAGATGATGACGTCGGAGGTCTTCATCCCCGCCAGGTGCTGGACCGCCCCGGAGATGCCGCAGGCCAGGTAGAGCTTCGGCCGGACCGTCCGGCCGCTCAGCCCCACCTGGTGGCGGTACTCGATCCAGCCCTCGTCGACGGTCGGCCTGCTCGCGCCGACGGCCCCGCCGAGGATGTGGGCGAGCTCCTCTATGAGCTCGAACCCCTTCGGGTCTCCGAGGCCCTTGCCGCCCGAGACGATGATGTCGGCGTCGACGATGCTCACCTCGTCCGCCGCCGGCTGGAAGCCGAGGACCTTGACCCTGTCGGGGAGGCGGGCCACGTCCACGGGCTTCTCCACGATCTCCCCTCTCCGGGTCGGGTCCGGCTCGGCCTCAGGCATCACCTTGTAGCGGACGGTGGCCATCTGCGGCCGCCTGTCGGGGCAGATGATGGTCGCCATGATGTTGCCGCCGAAGGCCGGCCGGGTCTGCACCAGCAGCCGTGTCTCGGGGTCGATCTCCAGGCCGGTGCAGTCCGCCGTCAGCCCGGTCCCCAGGCGGGCGGCCACCTTCGGCCCTAGGGACCTGCCTATGGCGGTGGCGCCGATGAGGAAGATGCTCGGCTTCTCCTCCTGGACCAGCTCCACCAGCAGCGCCGAGTAGGGGTCGTCCCGGAAGTCGGCGAGGGCGGGGTGGTCGTAGACGAAGACCTTGTCCGCGCCCCGGATCGCCAGCTCCTCGGCCCCCCGTCTGACGCCGCTCCCGATGATGACGGCGTATAGGGGCTCCCCCAGCTGATCCGCGAGCTCTCTCCCTTTCCCCAGGAGCTCGTAGGCGACGGGGTGGATCTCTCCCCGCCTCTGCTCCGCGTAGATGAGGACCCCCCTGTAGGCGGAGAGGTCGACCTCCTTCCGCGTCTCCCTGATCGTGATGGCGCCCTCCGGGCAGGCCTCCACGCAGGCGCCGCAGAGCCGGCACTCGTCGCTGATGACCGGGAACTCGTCCACCAGGGTGATGGCGCCGAAGGGGCAGGCGGAGACGCAGAGGCCGCAGCCCACGCACTTCTCCCTTGAGACTGATATGGGGCTCTCCTCGCTCATCTCAGATCACCTTGCACTCGATGAGCTTCTCCAGTATCCTCTCCGCCAGCTCGTCGGGGGAGCCCTCCACCACCTCGCCGCCGGCCGGGGGCTCCGGCGTGAAGACCTTGATGACGCGGGTGGCGGAGCCGTCCAGGCCGAATCTCTCGGGGTCGCCGTCGACGTCCTTCGACGTCAGCCGGTGGATCTCCGTCTTCCTTGCCTTGAGCCTGCCTCGGAGGGTCGCCAGCCGGGGCTGGTTGATCTCCTTCGTGACGGTTATCAGGGCGGGGAGGGGCGCCTCCAGGGTTTCGACGCCGTCGTCCAGCATCCGCGTCACCCGTATCCTGCCGTCGGAGACCTCCAGGACCTTGTTGACGTAGCAGATGTGGGGTATGCCGAGGTGGTCCGCGAGCTCGGGTCCGACCTGGCCCGTGTCGCCGTCCGTCGTCTTCAGCCCGCAGATGATGAGGTCGTAGGGGGCCATCCTCCCGATGCAGAGGCCGAGGGTGTAGCTCGTCGCGAGGGTGTCGGCGCCGGCGAAGGCCCGGTCGGTCGCGAGCCACGCCTCGTCGCAGCCCATCGCGACGGCGTCGCGCAGTGCCGCCTCCGCCATCGGGGGGCCCATGGTGACGACCTTCACGGTGCCGCCGTACCTCTCCCTCAGCCGGAGCCCCTCCTCCACGGCGTACTCGTCGAAGGGGTTGATGACGGCGGCGACATCCTCCCGCCTCAGCCTCCCCGTCTCGGGGTCGATCTCCACCTCCGTCGTCTCCGGAACCTGCTTGATGCAGACGATAATGTTCAATCCGTCGCCCATCTCATCCCATCCAGCGCGAACTTCTTATGAATGCTCTCCCCCTCCGTATAAAAATTCGGGGTCGCGGCGCCGAGAAGGCTTATCTGATCCAAGCCGAGCAGTATTCGCGAGGGGATATGCCCGTCCACCCCATAGAGTTCAGATACTTCTACCCCGAGATGAGGAGCGTCTTCACGGAGGAGGCCAAGCTCCAGAAGTGGCTCGACGTCGAGGCTGCCCTCGCCTGGGCCCACGCCCAGCTCGGCTCCGTCCCCCGGGAGGCGGCGGCGGAGATCGAGAGGAAGGCGAAGGTCGGCGTCGTCAGGCTGGAGCGGGTGAAGGAGATCGAGAGGGAGATACACCACGACGTCATGGCCGTGGTCCGCGCCCTCACGGAGGTCTGCGACGGCGACGCCGGCAACTACGTCCACCTCGGCGCCACCAGCTACGACATCGTCGACACCGCCCTCGCCCTCCAGCTCAGGGACGCCCTCAGAATCTTGGAGGACGACCTCCTGGAGCTCCTCCGCGTCCTCCTCGACCAGGCGGAGGCCCACCGGGAGACCATCTGCATCGGCAGGACCCATGGGCAGCACGCCCTCCCCACCACCTACGGGATGAAGTTCGCCATCTGGGCCGCGGAGGTGGCGAGGCACCTCGATCGGCTCGAGGAGGTCCGAGGGCGCATCCTGGTGGGGAAGATGAGCGGCGCCGTCGGCACCATGGCGGGCTTCGGGGATAAGGGCTTCGAGGTCCAGAGGCTCACGATGGAGCGCCTCGGGCTCCGGCCCGTGATGATCGCGAGCCAGATCGTGCAGCGGGACCGCCACGCGGAGCTCCAGTGCCTGCTGGCGCTCATCGCGGGGACCCTCGACAAGGTGGGGAGGGAGATCAGGAACCTGCAGCGGACGGAGGTCGCCGAGGTCTTCGAGCCCTTCCGCCGGGGCCAGGTAGGCTCCTCGACGATGCCCCAGAAACGGAACCCCCACAAGAGCGAGCGGGTCTGCGGCCTGGCGCGGGTGATCCGTGCCAGCGTCATCCCCTCCCTGGAGACCATCGCCCTCGAGCACGAGCGGGACCTCTCCAACTCCTCCCTTGAGCGGATCACCATCCCCGAGGGGTTCATCCTCACCGACTACATCCTCCGGCAGGCGACCTCCATCCTCAGGGGCCTCGTGTTCGACTACGAGAACATCCGCCGTAACCTCGACCTCACCCTCGGCCTCTGCCTCACCGAGCGGGTCATGCTCGAACTCGTCCGGAAGGGCGTCGGCAGGCAGGAGGCCCACGAGATGCTCCGCCGCCTCGCGATGAAGTGCTGGGACGAGAGGCGGAGCCTCCGGGAGGTGATGCTGGAGGACCCCGAGGCGTCCAAGCTCGTGACGGCGGAGGAGCTGGACGATTGGCTCAAGCCCGAGAACTACCTGGGGACCGCCGTCGAGCAGGTGGACAGGGTGATCGGGGCTCTCAGAGGCCGTTTTCCGCAAGAAAAGTGAAAATTTTCTTTAATTCTTTCTGCGAAAAAAATTCAAGTTCCGTCATAATATTTAGAATATTGTAGAATCACGTTTTTAGTAGTATCAAATGATTCCTTCATGACCGATTTTAATCGGTCTAATTGTTTTTTTGTGATGTGATGATGTGCGACATCCCATTCATTTCGTATTCTTCTTAACTTACTGATAGCTCTTCGGAAAGGAGCCATGTCAATTCCGTATTTTTTCAGATTGTCGTGATAATCTCTATCTTTCGGCTCTCCTATTAGTACAGAGACGCTTTTATTTAAATTTAAAACAATATCTGCTAAAAGATAGTTCACTTGCTCTGGTTCTTTTAATGCATATTCTACTCGAATTTTATCTAGAAATAGGGCATGATTATAATATTCTAAGGATTTTCGCAGTTTTTTATCTATGGAAGGCAATATATCGATAGCTTGAGCGACTTGCTCAGCTAACTGCTTCAAATTATAACCTTTGAAGCCCCAGGTAATACGCTGAGGAATACGTACTGATTTAGTTGCTTTACCGTTTTCTATTAAATACCCAGATATGATTTCAAACTTCAATTTCTGACCAACCATCAAAGAAATAGCGTGAGTAATATTATGCTTTGTGGATTATCCGTAACATTTATTGCGCGATTCTCTTAATACTTTCTCTATGGCGACCGACTGGAGGGAGATCGATGAACGCCTCATCCGTAGGGGCGAGCTGGTCCTCGACCTCGAC
>QMXQ01000117.1 GCA_003662205.1 Candidatus Bathyarchaeota archaeon | reverse complement strand
GGGTAGGGTCGTCCTCGAACTCCTCCGTCTCGATCCAGTGGATGTCGACGCGGCAGCCGGCGGCGGCCCCGGCGTGCCTGAGGGCCTCGTTGACGCTCACATAGCAGTCTGCCAGCTCCGCGTACTTGCCGCACATCGCGATGCGGACGACCTCCCGGGCCGCGTGGAACCGGTCCACCACCCTCCGCCACTCCGACCAGTCGGCGGAGCGGTCATTCAGGCCGAGGTACTCGCAGACGACGTCGCCCATCCCCTGCTCCTCCAGCACCAGCGGCAGCTCGTAGATGGGGTCGACGTTCACCGAGGTGAAGACCGCCCGCTCCTCCACGCTGCAGTAGAGGGCGATCTTCCGCTTCTGCTCGTCCGGCAGCGGCCCCGACTCGCAGCGGGCAACGATGACGTCGGGCTGCAGCCCTATCGCCCTCAGCTCCTTGACGCTGTGCTGGGTCGGCTTCGTCTTCGGCTCGCCGACGACCTCGAGCACCGGGACGAGGGTCACGTGCACCAGGAGGGTGTCGCCCCGGGGCGCCTCGAGCCGCATCTGCCTGAACGCCTCGAGGAACGGCAGCCCCTCGATATCGCCGACGGTGCCGCCGCACTCGACGAGGAGGACGTCGGCGCCGGTCTTCTCCGCAACCAGCCTGAGCCTGCGCTTGATCTCGTCGGTGACGTGGGGGATGATCTGGACGCAGCGGCCGAGGTAGCCGCCCTCCCTCTCCTTCCTGATGACGTGCTGGTAGACCTGGCCTGAGGTGACGTTGTTGAGGGCGGTGAGCTCGATGCCGAGGAAGCGCTCGTAGGCGCCGAGGTCCATATCCGCCTCGTAGCCGTCGTCGAGGACGAACACCTCGCCGTGGATGTAGGGGTTCATCGTCCCCGCGTCCACGTTCAGGTAGGGGTCGCACTTGACGGCGCTGACGGTGAAGCCCCGGCTCTGCAGCATCTTCCCGACGGAGCAGGTCACCAGCCCCTTACCCAGGCCGCTCAGCACGCCGCCCGTGATAAAAACAAACTTCGCCAACGGGGAGCCCTGCCCACAACAATAATCGGAATAGCAGGGGACAACCCTATAAATCCTTCGACCCCGCCGCCCCTCAGCTCCCGTACAGCGCCACCCTGTCCTGGAGGTTGAGCAGGATGGGCATCAGGTCCTTCCCCCTGATCCTGCCGAGGCCTCCGCCGGCGCACGCCCGCTCCGAGTAGGAGGAGACGCCGTCGGCCCTCACCTCGGGGCCGAGGATCGCCACGGGGACCGGGTCGCCCCTGTGGTCCCGCACCCTTATGCTCGTCGTGTGGTCCGCCGTCACCGCGAGGTAGGTCTCAGCCGGGCCGACGTGATCCAGGAGGTGCCTCACCATGCCGTCGATCTTCTCGATGACGCGGACCTTCAGCTCCGGGTCGCCGTCGTGGCTCGCCACGTCCGTCCCCTTCACGTGGAGGAAGACGAGGTCGTACCTCGGCAAGATGCGCTCCGCCTCCCTCGCCTTTGAGACGGCGTCGGTGTCCACGCCGCCCGTCGCTCCCGGCGCGTCGTAGAGGTCGAAGCCCGCCGCGAGGCATGCGCCCCTGACGGTCGGCGTCACCGCCACGCACGCGCCCCTGACGCCGTAGAGGTCGGTCAGCGGCGTGACGGCCGGGGGCTCACCCGCGCCCCGGAGGATGACGGCGTTGGCGGGCGGGAGGCCCTCCTCCTCCCTCCTCTTGTTGAGGGGGTGGCTGCGGAGCATCTCCCTGAGCACGCGGTAGAGTTCGTTGACGATGGCGGCCGTCCTCTCCGCCTCGGCTGTCCCGTCGAGGGGCCGAGACCTCAGGACCCGGACCCCGGTCTTGTGGGGGTCGATGTCCGAGACCCTCCAGCTGAGCCCCTCGCCCCGGAGGATGACGGCGAGCCTGTGGGCCAGGGTCGGCCTGACGGTCACCTCCACGTCGGGGTAGGCGTCGAGGCGGATGCCGGACAGGTGCTCCCCGAAGACGGAGCCGTCGATCCTTCCCGCCCTCCGGTCGACCACCACCTCGTCGTCGTCCACGTGGGCGAAGTTGCCTCGGAACGCGACGTCCCCCCGTCTCACGGCGAGGCCGGCGCCCATGGCCTCGAGGGCGCCGCGGCCCCTGTAGCACTCCAGGGGGTCGTAGCCGAGGAGGGTGAGGTTGGCGACGTCGCTCCCCGGGGGGCGCCCCGGGGCGATGATGTCCATGATGCCGCAGACGCCGCCGGCGGCGACGGCGTCGAGGTTCGGGGTCTCCGCCGCCTCCAGGGGGGTCCTCCCTCCGAGCTCCTTGAGGGGCCTGTCCGCCATGCCGTCCCCGACGATGAGGATGGTCTTCATGCCGCTCGTCTTAAAGCTGGGTGCGGCGGAATTAAAACTTGCGCGGCTCCGGGGGAGCGGTTCTTTTATAAAGTCGTTGAGGATTTTGAAGGTTAATTGGCGGAGGCCGGAGGATGCAGAAGGACGAAAACTTCAGCGAGTGGTACGACCGGGTGCTCCTCGAGGCCCAGATCGTTGACGACCGGTACCCGGTGAAGGGGTTCTCGGTCTACCTGGGCTGGGGGTTCAGCATCGCGAAGCGCATCGTGCAGATGCTCGAGGAGAGGCTTGAGGAGGAGGGGCATCAGCCGATGCAGTTCCCCGTCGTCATCCCCGAGGACGCCTTCCAGAAGGAGGCTGAGCACATCGCCGGCTTCGCGGGCGAGGTCTTCTGGATCACCCACGCCGGTGAGAACAGGCTGGAGCGGCGGCTCCTGCTGAGGCCGACGTCGGAGACGGCCATCTACCCCCTCTTCAAGATCTGGATCAGGTCCCACGCCGACCTCCCCCTGAGGATGCACCAGACCTGCAACGTCTACCGCTACGAGACCAAGGCGACCCGGCCCCTCTACCGCGGCCGGGAGTTCCTGTGGAACGAGGCCCACACCGCCCATGTCGACTACGAGGGCGCCGAGCGCCAGGTCCGGAAGGGGGTTGAGATCTACCGGAGCGTCTATGACCGCCTCGGCCTCAGCTACCTGCTGCTGAAGCGCCCCGACTTCGACAAGTTCGCCGGCGCCGTCTACAGCCTCGCCTTCGATACCTGGAACCCGGACGGGAAGGTCAACCAGATCGGCACCGTCCACGAGCTCGGGGAGAACTTCGCCCGGGCCTTCGACGTGACCTACGAGGACGAGAAGGGCGTGCAGCGCCACGTCTCCACCACCTGCTACGGGATGGGCATCGGCAGAACCCTCGCGGCGACCATCGCCCACCACGGGGACGACCACGGCCTCGTGCTGCCGCCGGTCGTCGCGCCCAAGCAGGTCGTCATCGTCCCCATCCCCTTCAAGGGCTCCGAGGAGGCCGTCGCCGCCTACTCAAGGGAGATCGAGGCCCGGCTGAGTGGGGCGGGGGTGAGGGTGGTGCTCGACGACGATGACCGGCTCAGGCCGGGCGAGAAGTTCTACAAGTGGGAGATGTTCGGCGTCCCCGTCCGCATAGAGGTGGGGCCGAGGGAGGTGGAGGAGCGGTCGGCGACGCTGGTGAGGCGGGACACCCTGGAGCGGAGCAAGGCGGAGCTGGACGGCCTCATCGACGCGGTCCGCCGCCTCTTCGACGACATCTACCGGAGCCTGAGGGAGCGGAGCTGGCGGCGCCTGGAGGAGGAGATCGCCGAAGCCGACAGCCTAGATCAGCTGAGGGCATACATGGAGGAGAGGCGGATCGTGAAGGTGAACTGGTGCGGCGACCCCGACTGCGCCTTCAAGCTCAAGGACGAGGTGGCAGGCGAGGTCAGGGGCACCCTATGGGAGAGGCGCGAGGAGCCGACCGGCCCCTGCATCGTCTGCGGCGACGCCGCCAAGGAGGTCGCCTACGTCTCCCGCACCTACTAGAGCTCGATGACCATACCGTCGCGGGCGACCTCGAACCCCGCCTCCCTCAGCAGCGCCGCCATGGGCTGAGCCGGGTCGAGAAGAGGGTTCGTATGGTTTAGATGCGTGTAGACGACCCTACCGACGTCGAGCCCCCTCAGGGCCTCAAGGCTCTCCTCCACCGGGACGTGGCCCAGCTCATAGGAGGTCCTCCTCAACCCGCTGATCCGGGCGAGCTCGTCGTCCCACCAGAAGGTGCCGTCCAGCATGAACAGGTCGGCGCCGAAGCTAAAAAGCTGGGTGGGCAGGTGGAGCTACCTTTTTCTCTGAGGCGGGCCATCAACGTCCCGGAGTGGCGCGCATGGGGCGGGTCTACGAGCCGGCTGAGGACTCCCTCTTGCTGCTGAGGCACGTGGAGGCGCGGGTGCACGGCTCGGTGCTTGACATGGGGACGGGAAGCGGCATCCAGGCCGTCGCCGCCGCGTCCAAGCCCGAGGTCTCCCGCGTGGTCGCCGTCGACATCGACGCCGGCGCCGTCGAGGCGGCTCGAAGGCGTGCCCGGGAGGCCGGCGTCTCAGGCAAGATCGAGTTCCGCGTCGGGGACCTGTTCGAGGGGCTGGGCGGCGAGCGGTTCGACTGGATCGTGTTCAACCCGCCGTACCTCCCCTCGGAGGGCGACGCCGACGAGGCCTCCTGGGCCGGCGGGCAGACGGGCAGGGAGGTCATCGAGCGGTTCCTCTCCAGGGCGGCCCGGTTCCTGAAGCCCGGCGGGGGCATCCTCCTCGTCTACTCTACCCTGACGGGGCTGGACCTCGGGCGGGTGGAGGCGTCATACCATGTCGAGGTGCTGGAGGAGCGCCCCCTCTTCTTCGAGCGGCTCTTCTGCGTGCTGCTGAGGCCTCGTCAACCCTTCTTGAGGCCGAGGTAGAAGCCGAAGCCGAAGCTGGCCCCGAAGGGGATGTGGATGATGATGTCGGTGATGAGGTTCTGGAACTTTGTCGCTTCCCCCGTCAGGTTCAGCACCCACTCCCTCAGCACGTCGTAGTTGATGATGATGAACCCCTTGTAGGCCAGGTACTGGAGGGCGACGAAGCCGAGGCCGAGGGCGATGGCCAACATCTTCGCCGCCTTCTTTAGGGCGTAGCCCACGACGAATCCGCCGACCCCCCCGACGCCTATCTCGCCGGCCATCGGGGTCAGTATGTTGGATAGGGACAGCATACCGCCTCTGAGGGGAGATGTTGCCTGCCGAATTATTTAAGCTGTAGGCTCAGCCCCGGGTTATCAGCGTCCCCGCCTCCCCCTCCAGGGCCTCCGCCGCCCTCTCCAGGGAGGT
>QMXQ01000116.1 GCA_003662205.1 Candidatus Bathyarchaeota archaeon | reverse complement strand
CGTGTTCTCCTGGTACGTCTGCATGAACGTCAGGTCCAACGGCGTCGTCGTCTCCAGGGACAGGGGCACCCTCGGCGTCGGCACCGGCCAGCAGGACCGGGTGATCGCCGTCAAGCTCGCGCTGGAGAAGGCGGTGGACCGGGGGCACGGCGACGCCCTCAAGGGGGCGGTCCTCGCCTCGGACGGGTTCTTCCCCTTCCCCGACTCCATCGAGCTGATGGCCGAGTACGGCGTCTCCGCCTGCGTCCAGCCCGGGGGCTCCATCAGGGACAAGGCGGTCATCAAGGCCTGCGACGAGCACGGCATCGCCATGGCCTTCACTGACGAGCGGTGCTTCAGGCACTTCTGACCCTGGGGCGCCTCCCCCCTCAGCTCCTCCACAGGGGGCTTGTCGAGCAGTGGGGGCCGCCCAGCATGTCCAGGTAGCTGTCGTCCCACTCCTTCACCCTGACGCCGTGCTCCCTCAGCGCCGCGTTCGTCCTCCTGTTCCGCCTGTAGGCGACGACCAGCCCCGGCTTGACGGCGACGATGTTCGAGGCGCCCCTCGCCTGCTCCATCAGCGCCGCCATCAGGTGCTCCACATCGTTCTCCGCCTCGGGCGCCCCGCCCACGTAGATGACGCCGTCCGCGTCCAGCTTCCCCTCTCCCACCAGGAAGTCGACGAGGCTCAGCTCCCTCCTGACGAGCCTCGGCTCGCCGTTCCTGTTCTCGTAGACGTCGCAGCGCCCCGCCTCCCTGAAGTCGTCCGGGTGGACCAGCGGCCCCATGGGCCTATCGTCCGCCTCGGCCTGGGCCCTGACCGCCTCCAGGGTCTTCAGGAGCAGCCGCTTCGGCGGCATATCCCTGACTGCCTCGCTGTCGAAGTAGTACGGCATCACCAGCGCCTTGCCGGCGTCGGGGTAGTTGATGACCACGTCGAGGTGCATGTAGTCGACGGCGGGGTAGTCCGCCATCCTCACGGCGCAGATGTACCTGATCTCGCCGTCCCGGTCCCGCTCGAACAGCCTCCTCGCGGTCTCCATGAAGCCGGTGAAGGTGGACCTCTGACCGACGCCCACGGCGACGGTCTCCTCGTCGATGATCTGGACGTCGCCCCCCTCGATGCACGGCGGCTCCGTGTAGGCCGCCTCCGCCTCGTTCGCGTCCCAGATCAGCTCCACCTTCTCCCGCAGCACCGGGTCAAATTCGTAGACGAGCTTGACGACCCGCGGCTCGAACCGCCTGCTGTAGCGCCTCATGTTGCAGATGACCGTGCCGACTGGGGTGGTGAACGACGTATCCCTCGGGTATGGCCAGGCCACCCGTCGAAAGTCCGGCAGCACCACCCTGTCCGCCTCGGGGTTGTAGAAGGGCCTCGGGGGATACCCCCAGAGGAGGTGGTCCACCGTCAGCTCCTCCGCGTCCGGCGCGGAGGGCATCCCCCTCCAAACCTCCTCGACGATCTGGCGGCGCTCCTCCACCGTCGCGCCCTCCAGTATCTCCCTGAGAATGGAGACGACCTCGAAGACCCGTACTCCTTCCTCCCTCAGGTACCTGGGGAGCTGCCTCCACTGGTCGCGCCCCTCCCCGTAGTCGGCGTGGGGGCACCGGGCCAGGTAGTGGGGGCTGGACTCTATGCCGGTGAAGGGGAGCCGTCTCTCCCAGAACTGCTCGATGGACTCCTGGATGAGGACGGCATGGAGTGCGCCCGACTCGGATCTCACGGTCCACATGGAGATGAAGGGGCGCCCGGAGCCCTAAAGGGTTTGTGGGTGTTAAAAGGGAGAGGACTCGCGGAGGGGGTTAACAGCGCGTGGCGGGGCATCGTAGCATAACAGATACATTGAAACCGAGGACGCGGTGGCTCTGAAACATTCGTGGAACATCTAAATCTCGCGGCCGGTCGAGGGCGATGGGGGAGCTTTAATCGGGATTTAAGGACGTAAAAAGATAAAACGCCAGGGGAGAATATCCAGGGCGTGAAAGGTTACCATAGGGCAGCCGTCTTAATCGTCGTGCTCCTGTTCTCAGTCAGCCTGATGTCGGCGGCAATAAACATCCTGGGGAACATCACCGATGTCGACCTCGACGTGGAGCCGCAGAACGAGGAGACGGCGGTCGAGCCCGCCGGGACGGGGGAAGCCGGGAAGGGCAAGGGCAAGCTCATCCAGGTGGAGGCCGCCCCCGGAGGGGTGTACCCCCTCTTCGAGATCGAGATGCCGCCGCGGACGAAGTATCTGCGGCTCTCGGTTGGCGAGGTCTACGAGGACGGCGCGTGGAGGCTGATCGAGGACCACACAGCAGTCCCATACTCGGGGGAGGATATCGAGCTGAACGTCTCGAAATACGACTCCGTCGACTTCGTCACCTTCTCCATAACTCCCCTCGTCGAGTTCAGCGGCTTCATCCCCGCGACCCTCTCTGTGCGCCACCTTGAGTACCCGGGCACCCTCGACAGGTACCCCTCCCTCGAGGCCTTCTACACCCAGACCCCGATCCCCTCCATGTACTGGGTCTCCTACGAGGGCCATGGGTTCTCGGAGGAGACCTTGAGGGCCGCGGAGCTGCGACAACCGAAGGGGTGCCTCGGGGTGCCCGAGGAGCTGTCAGATCACCTCAGGTCTCTGGCCCTGGAGATCGTCGGGGGCGCGTCCACCCCCTGGGAGCAGCTGAAGGCCCTGGAGGATTACCTGAGGGAGAACTACAGCTACGACGAGGATTACGATCCCGCGCCCCCCGGCGTGGACCCCGTCGAGTGGTTCCTCTTCAACACCTCCTCCGGCGTCTGCACTCACTTCAACTCGGCCTTCGTGCTGCTCGCCCGATCCATCGGCCTCCCCGCTCGGATCGTCCGCGGCTTCCTCATCAGGCCGGAGGCTGAGTTCCAGTTTGTGATGGCGAGAGATGCCCACGTGTGGGCGGAGGTCCCCTTCAGGGAGCTGGGGTGGGTCACCTTCGACGCCACGCCCGAGAGGATGGAGGAGAAGCCCTCGTCCATCACCCGGACCCCCACCGTGACCAACATCACCTACAACGACCCCGTGGGCATCAAGGGCGGCCACTTCGAGGTCCATGGGACGGTCACCACCCTCAACGGGTCGGCGGTCGACGGGGTCGCCGTCGAGGTCTTCCTGAAGGTTTCGAAGAACGAGACGGGCGTCCGCTGCGGCAGGGGCGAGGTGAGGGCGGGCTTCTTCAACATCACCTGTGAGGCCGCGGCGGACCTGGAGGTGGGGCCCTACATGCTGGTCGCCCACGCCCTCGGCAACGCCCGGTACCAGGAATCCTGGAGCGACCCGCCCATCAAGATCGTGGCTGCGACGGCGGTCACCTTCGACGTCCCCAGCCGCGTCTACGTCGGCGAGAGCGTGACCCTCGAAGGCAGGCTCATCGAGCAGCCGAGCGGCAGGCCCGTCGCGAACATGACCGTCGTCATGGAGATCGGCAACGAGACCGTCAGCCTGATCACGGACGGCGAGGGGCGGGTGTCGCTGGTCTACTCCTTCGATGCGGAGGGGAATGTGACCGTCGCCCTCCGCCTGGAGGACACAGACTACTACCTGGGATCGAGCGGCATCGTCGGCATCGCCGTCACCGCGCCTCCCTCACCCCACCCCGGCCTCCTCGACGTGCTGACCATCTACCCGTACAACTTGGCACTGGCGGCCGCGTGCGCCGCGTCTGTAGCCGCGGTCATCCTCGTCCGGCGCCGGGGGCATAAGCCGCTCCCCGGCGCCGCTGAGGAGGCGCCCCCGATCGAGGTCGTGGAGGGTGACCTCTCCTTCGACAGCTACAAGGAGGGGATCGTGAAGCTTTTCAACCGCTTCTACGCCTCCACTCAGCGGAGGTACGGCGAGATACGGGAGAGCATGACGCCGAGGGAGTTCCAGCGGGTGCTGCTGGGGAAGATCCCCGAGAAGGGCGCCCACGCGCTTGAGGATCTGGTGACCGCCTTTGAGATCGCCAACTACAGCGAGGCGCGCCCCACGGAGGAGGATTACAACAGGTGCAGGGCAGCGGTGGAGATGCTGAGGGGTTTGATGGAGCATGGATAGAGGGATAAAGCGGAGGGTCCTGCGGAACTCAGCCCTCTACGGCGCCTTCGCGGCCCTCCTCCTCTGGCTGATCTACTTCCAGGACCTCACTGTGGGAGACTTCAGGAGCTTCCTCCCCTACCTGCCGGATCAGCTGACGTCGATGAGCCTCTCCGCCGTCCTCATCCCCCTCCTCGTCTCCCTCTCCATCTTCTACGTGGCGAGCCTCTTCGGCGCGGCCTTCGAGGGGGCCTTCAACGAGCTCCTCGTGGGCAGCCTCTACGCGGCGGCCTTCGCCGTCTTCTTCGCCCTCTTCCTCATCTGCTCGCCGGGATCGGAGATGCTCAACTCGGCGGGGTACCTGTTCCTCGCGGCCTTCGGCGTCCTCCTCGTCTACAACTTCCTCTCGACCCTCTCGAAGAGGTGGAACGTCCACGCGCTCAAGGCCGTTGCGGCGAGCGCCGCCATCTACGTCGAGGGGAGGGTCACCCTGATGCTTCTCTCCCTGTTCCTCGGGTCAAGCGGGATGTCCCTGCCGGGGGAGCTGGGCGGCGTGCTCAACGACCTGCTCGACCTCGGCTTCATGGTCGCGGCCGGGATCTCCCTCCTGGGCGTCCTCAAGACCTCCCGGAACCCCTACCTGTCGGCGGTGGGCGGCGTCGCGTCCAACTACCTCCTCGTCGTCCCCGCCAGCCTCATCGGCTCCCTCTACTTCAACTACTTCCGGGGGCGGCTGACGGCCATCTCGCCCGGCATCGCGAACCTCTCCCCCTACATCGAGTGGACCGCCATCTGCATCGTTGCCGCCCTCATCTACACGAAGACGCGCAAGAGCATGCAGGCATCCATGATGGCCGAGGCCCAGCTGGGCGACTGGATCAAGCACGTGCAGGAGGTCAGCACCTACAAGGGGGACCGCTTCGTCGGTTTCACGGAGACGATAGAGGACTTCATAGAGCGGGGGCGGCGGGAGAGGCTCCTGGTCCGGCTCGTCACCATGCTGCGCGACAACCAAATCGGGGACGACGAGATCGCCCAGCTCCTCTCGGACCTCATCAACTACGAGGACGCGAAGGGGCCCTTCTTCGCCCTCCGGGGGAGGTCCTCAGCCCTTGAGAAGGAGAACGAGGCCCGGCGGAGGAGCGTCCTCCAGAGGACGATAAGCCGGATCCTGCCCATGGGCCTCGGCGGGCCGGCAGGGCTGAGGGGGCTGGAGTCCGGGGACCTGGAGGGGTTGGCG
>QMXQ01000115.1 GCA_003662205.1 Candidatus Bathyarchaeota archaeon | reverse complement strand
GTCGAAGATGCTGATGGAGGCGGTTCACAGTGGGGTCGCCTACATCCCCGGCTCCAACTTCTTCGCCGACCCCTCCATCTCCAACTACCTCCGCCTCAACTACAGCTTCCCCTCCGAGGACGACATCGTCGAAGGCATAAGGATTCTAGGGGGGCTCCTGAAGAAACAGGTGTGAAACATCACCCCACTTTTTGTTGTATTTAGAACGGTCATGCATAATAATAGGCCATACATGTCGTAAAATATTTATCCATCCATGTGAGAATGGCGCAGGGTCAAGCTTGAAGCCCTGTGTCGAGTGCGTTGAGGAACATGGAGGACCAGGATGCACCCACCTCGGGTGCTGCCTCTACGAGGGAGCCCCTAGCATTACCCCTAAAACGGCCGGAGGAGCGATCTCCTCAAATGGGAGTAATGTTGTTTCACCTGATCTGGTTTCCTTGAGGCAGTTAAACAAACAAGATTGAGGTGTGCCCTTAACGGACTAGAGTATTTTAGGATAGTAAAAACAGGTGGACGCCCCCAGGAGGGGATCAGTATTCGACGGGGACTTGCTGCATGACCTGGAAGAGCCTGAGAAAGGCTTTGCTGTACCTGATGATGGCGCTCATGCTCCCCTTGAACTGGAGCTGCCGGGTCATGATGGCGTTGGCGCCGTCCATCTCCCCCTTGTTGACGCTCACCCAAGTGTCATAGGGCCCTTCGAGGGCGAAGTCGGTCGTCTCCCCCTCCGCGAGCTCCCGCACCTCCGTCACCTTGCCGTCCTCGAACTTGACGTAGACGGGCGGGAGCTCCTCCCTGTCCGTGACCTTGAAGGTGAAGGAGGCGGTGAATCCCCGGGCCTTGAGGCCGAACTCCTCGTCGCCGTTCGCGACCTCCTCCACCTGCTTCCAGTAATCCACGCTCAGGAACTTGACCATCCATAACACCTCAAGACTTTCGATAATCTAACTCGGTCTCGTTTTAAATAGGTTGCTGTCCACCGCGCTCGAAACAGTTTTCCAGAGTGAGCGCGTAGAACACGCGCGTGTTTGACGATGAAGAACGCTCTCAAAGAGAAGCTGAGGCGGGGCGAGGCCGTCATCGGGACCTTCGTCGGCCTTGGCCATCCCGACGTGACCGAGTGGCTCTCCCGCCTCGGCTTCGACTGGCTCCTGCTTGACGCGGAGCATGGCCCCCTGGGCTTCGAGACCCTCCAGAGGATGATGCAGCCGATGAACGGCACCGGCTGCGTCCCCATCGTGAGGCCCCAGTGGAATGACCCTGTCGTCATCAAACGGATCCTCGATATCGGCGCCTACGGCGTCCTCGTCCCCTGGGTCAACTCCAAAGAGGAGGCGGAGGAGGCCGTCAGGGCGTGCAAGTATCCGCCCGAGGGGATCAGGGGCTTCGGCCCTCGGAGGGCTGCCATGTTCGACCCCGAATACTTCGAGACGGCGAACGAGGAGATCCTCGTCGCGGTTCAGATCGAGACCGAGAAGGCGCTGCAGAACCTGGACGAGATCCTCTCCGTCGAGGGCGTCGACGCGTGCTACATCGGCCCCTGGGACCTCTCGTGCAGCCTGGGATTCGGCGTCCCACCGCAGTGGGAGGAACCCCGATACGCCGCGGCCTTCGACAGGGTGCTGGAGGCGGCGGAGGAGTGGGGGAAGCCCGCCGGGATGTTCGCCACCCTCGACACCATAGAGTGGGCCGTCGAGAAGGGCTTCAGGTTCAACACGGTGGATGACGCCGACGCCTTCCTCATCCGAGGAGCGCGGATGGCCCTGGAGAGGGCGAAACAGGCAGTCGGCGGCAAGCTATAGGCCTCTATCAGACCATAGAACCCCGGGAGGCCCCGTTTTTATCCTCCGCCCATCAGGGGTCCGGCGACATCTAACGCCCTCTTGGCGAGATATCCGGCGAATAAAACCCCAGACACGAATGAGAACGCATACATGGAGAAGAAGAGGGGTAGAGGGAGGTGCCTTAGGAAGGTGAGCTTGAGCACGATGACGTTGCTCGACGAGGACAGGCCGCTCGCGAGGCAGAGGGAGAAGACGTTCTTTCTCCCGAGAGCGGCGAGCACGAGGTCCATGGTCACTCCCTGGGCGGTGGAGATCAGAAGCACGAGTATCCCGTGATAGCTGAACAGGGTGACCTCGATCAGCCCCTTTAAGATCCCGGCAATTGTGCTGGATCCCGTCTTCTTCACCAGGGTGCCCGCCAGCAGGATCCAGATCACATGTAGGCCTGAGAGTATCTGCGGTGTTCCGAAGGGCAGCAGGGGGATCGTTTTGAGCAGGTTACCTGCGTAGCCGATGGGGACGCTCACCGCGCCTCCAAGGGCGCTCAGGATTATTATCAGGGAGAGTTCCCGCGGCGTGAACATGCGATGTGGTCGCGCGTTCCGCTTATCCGCGACCCCTTCGTCCTGATCCATCTTGATGCCCGCTATTAGCTCAACTAATTAATATATTCTCTTTTCTGCGGCTCGGGGTTCGTAGGGAGCCGAGGTGCGTCGGCCGCATGCAAGCTTAAATAGAAAAGCCGAATTAAACTCTTGACAATATGTTGGAGGATCATTCGAATGGAAGCTAGGGAAGCGCTCGACAGGATCCTCATGCCCAAGAGCATCGCAGTCATCGGGGCCTCCAAGGACTCCTTCAAGTGGGGGCACATGCTCCTCTCTGCCATCATGAAAGGGGGCTTCGAGGGGGACCTCTACCCCATCAACCCGAAGGAGACGGAGATAGAGGGGCTCACCTGCTACCCCTCGGTCAAGGACGTCCCCGGCGACGTGGATATGGCCATCGTCGTCGTCCCCGCGAGGGTCGTCCCCGCCATCTTCAGCGACCTCGCGGAGAAGGGTGTGAAGGGCGCCGTCGTCATCACCTCGGGCTTCGGCGAGGCCGGCGAGGAGGGGCGGAGGCTGGTGGAGCAGATGAAGGAGAACGCCGGCGGCAAGGTCCGGTTCGTCGGCCCCAACTGCATGGGCATCTGCAGCAGCCCCGCCAAGCTCAGCGCCCTCATGATCCCGTTCCTCCACGAGAAGGGCGAGGTCGCCTTCATCTCCCAGAGCGGCGGCTACGGCCTCCAGCTCTACCTGAGGGCGTCGGCCATGGGCGTCGGCATCAACAAGTTCATCAGCAGCGGGAACGAGTCCGACATCACCGGCGTCGACTACCTCAGGTACTTCGCCAACGACTCCAGCGTCAGCCTCATCTGCATGTACATCGAGGGGCTCAAGCGGGGCCGCGAGTGGTATGAGGCGGCGAAGGAGATCACGAAGAAGAAGCCCATCGTCGTCATCAAGGTCGGCACCACCGAGGCGGGCGGCAAGGCGGCGGCGAGCCACACCGGCGCCCTCAGCGGCAGCGACAAGGTCTACGACGCCGCCTTCAAGCAGGCCGGCGTCATCAGGGCCCACGACGCCGCCGAGATGTTCGACTTCATCAAGGGTCTCCTATACGCGCCGCTGCCCAAGGGTCCGAACATCGGCATAGTCTCCAACTCGGGGGGTATCGCCGTCGAGACCACCGACGCCCTCGTCAGGAACGGGCTGAAGGTCCCCGTGCTGAACCAGGAGGCCCAGGAGGAGATCCTTAAGGTGATCCCCGCCTTCGGCAACCCCCGGAACCCCGTGGACCTGACGGCGTCGCTGAACATGAACTCCTTCCTGAAGGTGCCGGACGTCGTCCTCTCCCAGCCGGAGATCGACGGCCTCATCACCATCGGCCTCGGCACCAGCATCCTGCACACGATGTTCCCGGACGTCGCGCCGGAGGACTTCATGGGCATCTACAAGTGGATCAACGACCAGCTCATCGCCACCTACAAGAAGTATGATAAGCCGGTGATCGTCATCAACCCCGCCGCCGACATCGAGCCGGAGGCGGCGAAGATCATGGAGGACGCCCGCATCCCCGTCTACACGACCCCGGAGAGGGCCGCGGACGTCATGGGCGTCCTCTACCGGCGGAAGCTCTACCTCGACAAGGCGAAGGGCGAGTGACCGCCCCCAGCCCCCCCGAGGGCGACCTCCCCAGCGGCGTGAGGCGGGCCTACACCCTTCTGGTTCTTTTTCTTATGGAGGCCATCGAGCAGCTCGGCACCGACCGCGCCCTTGAGATGCTGCAGCAGGCGGCTGAGAAGCAGGCCGACATCATCGCCCGCGAGCTGAGAAGGGAGGCCCCGGAGGACCTGCCTCCCATCGAGAAGGGCCTGAGGGTCTATCGCCGCTTCATGGCGGATGTAGGCGCCGAGGCCCTGATCCACGAGAGGCGCGAGTCCTCCGTCACCTTCAGGGTCAAGCGCTGCCCCTTCTACGAGGCGCTCCTCGACGTGGGCGTGGACTGCGGATACTTCCTCGGCGGCCTCTGCACCAACCTCATCCTGCCCGCGATCCAGGCAACCCTCAGGAGGTTCGACCACCGGCTGAGGCTGGAGGCGGAGCTGATCCGGCAGAGCGCCGAGGAGTTCTGCCTGGAGCGCATATACTTGGAGGTTTGATGGGACTCAAGCCTTTTATCGGCCGAAGCCCGATCAGAGCTGATCGGAATGAGCGACGAGAAGCTGAGGCTGAGGAAGCTCATCGAGCACTGGATCGAGCACAACGATGAGCACGGAGCCCGGTTCGAGGAGTCCGCGAGGCAGGCGGCGGAGATGGGCCTCGAGATGGTCGCCGAGAGCCTGAAAGCCGCCGCCGAGAAGGCCGCAGGGGTATCCGAACATCTTCGGAAGGCCCTGGAAGCGTTCGAGTGAGACCTCGGCGACCCCTTCTTTTCCCCCGATTTGTGAAAAGTCTAAAACGTCCTGAGGATGCACTATGATCAAGATGTCCGAGAGGAAGAGGGGGGAGCCACCCCTCAGGGGGATCAGGGTCCTTGATCTCACCCGGGTGCTCGCCGGTCCCTTCTGCTCCATGACTCTGGCGGACCTCGGCGCCGAGGTGATCAAGATCGAGATCCCGGGCAGGGGCGACGACACCCGGGCGTACCCGCCCTTCATCGGCGGCGTCAGCAGCTACTTCCTGTCCATCAACCGGGGGAAAAAGAGCGTCACGCTGAACCTGAAAACCGAGAAGGCGAGGGAAGCGCTCTACAGGTTGGCGAGGCGCTGCGACGTGCTGCTGGAGAACTTCAGGCCCGGCGTCACGGAGCGGCTGGGTGTCGACTATCCGACCCTCCGCAGGGTCAACCCGCGCCTCATCTACTGCAGCATCTCCAGCTTCGGCCAGATGGGGCCCTACGCCCGCTGGCCGGGGTACGACCTCATCGTTCAGGGGATGGGGGGCTTGATGGGGATCACGGG
>QMXQ01000114.1 GCA_003662205.1 Candidatus Bathyarchaeota archaeon | reverse complement strand
GGGTTGAGGCCGGCCTCCTCCAGGTTCCGGGTGAAGGTCTCCCTGTGCATCTTCGGCGTGCAGCAGGCGAGGACGACGCGGTCGAGTTTCTGCCGCTTCACCGCCGCCTTGATCTGCTCCACCGAGGGCTTGGAGCAGAGGTATCGCTCGCGCCGGGCGTATGCGACCTCGGGATTGATGGCGTCGACCACCCTCTGGACGTCGACGACATCGCCTATGTTCCCGCCGCACTCGCAGACCCATACGCCGATTCTGAGGTCTCCCATCCCCGTCCACTGCCTACAGCAGCTTTAGCTGGTGCTCCAGCGTCCGTTTGCCCCGGTACTCGGGGAGCAGTATGGGCGCCCGGCGGTCCGTCTCGATGCCGGCTTCGGCGAGCCACCTCTCGTACCGGTCGAGGTGGCTCAGGGTGAGCTTCCCCAGGCTGATCTTCTTCGCCCTCTCCGCCGCGAACCTGCCCGCCCTCCGGCCGAAGACGTAGAGGTCGAGCTGGCTGTTGCCCATGAGCCTGTTCTTCCCGTGGACGCCGCCGGCCACCTCGCCGGCCGCGTAGAGGCCGGGGATGCTGGTCTCGCTCCGGGTGTTGATCGCGACGCCGCCGTTCTGGTAGTGGAGGGTGGGGAAGACGAGCATCGGCTCCTCCCTGATGTCGATGTCGAACTTCTTGAAGTTGCGGAACATGGCGGCGAACTCCCGCTCGATGGTCCCCTCGCCGTTGATGATGTCGATGAGCGGCGTGTCGAGCCAGACGCCCCGCATCCCGGTGGGGGTGACGACGCCGTTCTCCCGCTCGTAGCACTCGCGAATGATGGCGGACGCCTCCACGTCCCTGGTCTCCAGCGGGTAGACGAAGAGCTCTCCGTACTTGTTGACGGGCTGGGCGCCCCTGCCCCGCAGCTTCTCGGTGCAGAGCTGGCCCACGATCTGCTCGGGGTACGCCGCCCCCGTCGGGTGGAACTGGGTCGAGTCGAGGTCCCGGAGCCGTGCGCCGACGTGGTAGGCGAGGGCGATGCCGTCGCCCGTGGCGCCGTAGTGGTTGGTGGTCTCGAACCCCTGGATGTGGAGGCGCCCGAAGCCGCCCGTCGCCAGCACCGTCGACTTCGCCCGGGCGATGAGGTACTCGTCGGAGTCGAGGTCGTAGAGGACGGAGCCGGCGACCTGGCCCTTGTCGTCCATCAGCAGCTCGACGGCGCAGGTGAACTCGACGTAGGGTATCTCCCGGTTGAGGAACTCGTCCACGAGGACCCGGGTGATCTCGAGGCCGGTGTAGTCCTTGCAGCTGTGCATCCGCCTCCTGCAGGTGCCGCCGCCGGGGGCGAGCTGCATGGTGCCGTCCGGGTTCTTGTCGTAGATGACGCCGAGCTCCTCGTGCCACTTGATGACGTCGGGCCCCTCCTTCACCAGCGCCTCGACGAGGTCGGGGTCGTTGGCGAAGTGGCCGCCGCCGATGACGTCAAGGTAGTGGAGGGTCGGGCTGTCGTCGGGGGCGTCCGCGGCCTGGATGCCGCCCTGGCTCATCTTCGAGTTGGCGTCCCCCAGCCGGAGTTTCTGCACCATGAGGATGCGGTCCCGCTCGACGCCGTTCTCATGGGCGAGGAGGGCGGCGCTGAGGCCGGCGCCCCCGGCGCCGATGACGAGGACGTCCAGGTCGTAGGCGATGTCCGTCAGGTCGATCTCGTCGGGGGTGATGGCGGGGTGGGCCTCGAGGATGTCCGCCACCTCGTGGGGCATGACCTGCCCCTTGCACGGGCCTATCCTGAGGGGGCGCTTCGACTCCTCCTTGTAGTCGGGGTGCCAGTCCCGCAGTATCCTCTCCTTCTCCTCCGCGGTCATGGCGGGGAAGGTCTTGCCGATCCGCTCGGGCCGCGTCTTCTCCACGAGCCTCAGCGATTCCTGCATGTATTCGGGGTATCCGCTCATCCTCTTCACAGCCTCCTCTCCCTGGTCTCGTAGCGCTCCTGGAGCGCCTCCCTGTCGAGGGTCTTCAGCTCCTCGATCTCCTCGTCGAACCTCCCCTCCTCTATCTCCCGGACGCGCTTGAGGACGTGCTCCGTGGGGCCGACGATGTGCCGGCTGTAGAGGCGGCGGGCGAGCTGGCCGATGTTGTAGGGGACGATCTCGGCGGGGCACCGGACGGCGCAGAGGCCGCAGCCGATGCAGTCGAAGGAGAGCTTGGCGGCCTCCTCCACGTCGCCGCGGAGGGCGGCCTGGACGTAGTCCATCACCATGATGTCCTGGGGGCAGGCCTTGGTGCAGGTGTTGCAGCTGAGGCACCGGGCGATCTCGGGGTAGTATTCGAGGAAGACGCCGGCGTCGGGCCTCAGCTCCTCGATGTTGTAGGTCTTCTTCTCCGCCGGCGAGAAGGGTATCTGGGCGATGTACATGCCGTCCTCGACGATCTTCTGGCAGGCGAGGGCGCCCTGGAGCTTGTAGCTCCCCTTGGTCCGGTATATGGTGGCGCAGGCGCCGCAGAAGCCGCCGCGGCAGCCGGCCCCCCGCCTGAACTGGTGGCCGGCGTACTCCATCGCCTTCATGATGGTCAAGCCGGCCGGCACCCTGTGCCTCTTCCCCATCACGTAGATGGTGACCATCTCCACCTCATCATCCATCATGACTCCTCCTTAAGGAGACCCCGCGCCCTTAGAGCGGGTCTGGGGTCGGGGTCGTTCTGCTCGAACCCGGTCGCCTCCTCCAGGCCGAAGGCGAGGGCCATCAGCTGGGTGAAGTAGACGACAGGGAGGGGTGCGAAGCCCCGGAACAGCTTCTTGACCTCCTCCTGCCGGGGGCCGAGGTTGTACTCGCAGAGGGGGCACGCCGTGGCGACCATGTCCGCCCCGGCGGAGGAGGCCTGGTCGAGGATTCTGTGGGAGAGCTCGGCGACGACCTCCTTCATCTGCACGGTGTGGTAGGCGCCGCAGCACTTCGTCTTGAAGGGTATGTTGACCACCTCGGCGCCCAGGGCCTCCAGGAGCCGCTCCATGACCTGGGGGTTGTCCACGTCGTCGATGCCGAAGCCCCTCGGCCTGAGGAGGAGGCAACCGTAGTAGGGGGCCACCCTGAGCCCCTTCAGCGGCCTCTCGACCCTGTCGGCGACCTTGCTCCAGTCGAGGTCGCGGAGGACCTGGAGGAGGTGGACGACCTGGACGCTGCCGCCGTAGGGGTTCTCCCTCTCCATGATCTCCCTCACCTTCTGCATCTTCTCCTGATCCTCCTTCACCACGGCGTTGGCCCGCTTGAGGGTGTTGTAGCACATGGCGCAGAGGGTGACGACCCTCTTCTCGTCCACCAGCCCCGACTCCGCCATCTCCTCGACCCTGATGAGGTTCCGGATGGGCGCGAGGTAGTGCATCACGTCGTCCTTGGCGAGGGCGTGGACGGTCCCGCAGCAGTTCCACCTGGGCAGCTCGACGAGCTCGACGCCCAGCGCCCGGGCCGAGGCCAGCGCCGACTCCTCGAAGTTCTGGGCCGTCGTCTTGAGGGTGCATCCGGGGTAGTATGGGAGTCTCATCGCCTCCGCCTCACGCCGTCAGCTTGCGCAGGTTGCTTATGATGGCGATCTGCGGCAGCCCCCTGAGCTCCTCGGGTTCGAGCGCGTCGAGGCTGACGCGGTCGTACTTCTTCCTGAGCATCAGCTGCCGGAGGGCCTCCATCACGTTGGCGATGTCGATGCCCCTGGGGCAGCGGACCTCGCAGTTGAAGCAGGTGCTGCAGACCCAGATGGTCTTGGACTCCAGGACCGCCTCCTCCCCGAGCTGGACGTATCGGATGACCTTCGACGGTAGCAGGTCCATCTCCGCGGTCAGGGGGCAGCCGGAGCTGCAGGCGCCGCACTGGAAGCAGAGGTCTATCTCCTCGCCGCTCAGCTCCGCGACCTTCGCCTTGAAGGAGGCGTTCTCAGGCTTGAACCTGAGGGCCAGCCTCGACGGTTCCGGTGACATCTCAATACCCTCACCGTTGCTGTTTATATACGTTTTTCGTGAGCCTCCCTGCGTCAGGACTTATATGTCGCTTGGGGGTATATGAGTGGAGGGTTCAAGATGGAGTATCGTCTGAAGACCCCTGTGCCCGAGGATGAGATCAGGCGGCTCAAGGCGGGCGACCTCGTCTACGTGAGCGGGACCATCGTAACAGCGAGGGACGAGGCCCACCTGAAGGCCCTGGAGCTCCATGAGAGGGGGGAGGCGCTCCCTGTGGATCTCAGGGGCGTCGGCATCTTCCACTGCGGCCCCATCATGAGGAATGTGGACGGGGAGTGGAGGGTCGTGGCAGCCGGCCCCACCACCTCGGCGCGGATGGAGATTTTCGAGGACAGGTTCATCGAGGCCTTCCGGCCCGCCGTCATCATCGGCAAGGGAGGCATGGGCGAGCGGACGGCGAAGGCGTGCGCGGAGCACGGGTGCGTCTACGGCGCGTTCACGGGGGGCGCCGCCCTCCTCGCGGCGCGCGGAATCAAACGGGTGAGGGACGTCTTCTGGCTGGAGGAGCTGGGGATGCCCGAGTGCCTCTGGATCTACGAGGTGGAGGATTTCGGCCCGATGATCGTGACCATCGACACCCACGGGAGCAACCTGACGGAGGACGTCAAGCGGCGGATCATGGCGAACAAGCGGGAGGTCCTCGCCGCGCTGGGGGGCTAGCCATGGCGGAGCTTGAGAAGATCGTCGAGGATACGGCGGTGGAGCTGCTGAGGATCGCCGCGACGGAGCTGCCGGCGGAGTACGTGGAGGCGATCGAGAGAGGCCTGAAGGGGACGGAAGGCGCCGTCGGCAGGGCGCAACTGGGGAACATCCTAGAGAACGTCAGGATCGCGAGGGAGCGGTCCCTCCCCATGTGCCAAGACACGGGCATCGTCGCCTTCATGGTGAGGGTGGGGGACGGATTCCCCCTCCGGTCGAGGCTCAAGGAGATCCTGGTGAGGGCGACGAGAAGGGCGACGGAGGAGGTCCCCCTGAGGCCCAACGCCGTCGACATGTTCAGGGGCAACACGGGCGACAACGTGGGACTGAACGGCCACGTTCCCATCCTCTACTTCGACCTCGTGGAGGGGGACGGGCTGGAGCTGGTGGCGATGCCAAAGGGCGGAGGGAGCAGCAACGTGGCGGCCCACAGGATGCTGAAGCCGGGGCTGGGGCTGAAGGGCGTCAAGGAGTTCGTCATCGAGGCGGTGGCGAAGGCGGGCAGCCTCGGGTGCCCCCCCTACTTCGTCGGCGTGGGCATAGGCGGAGGCGAGGACCTCTGCATGGTCCTGGCGAAGAAGGCGCTGCTGAGGCCGTTCAGGGTTAGGCACCCCGACCCAAGGG
>QMXQ01000113.1 GCA_003662205.1 Candidatus Bathyarchaeota archaeon | reverse complement strand
GTGATGGGAGTCATCGACGAGAAGCCCCGGCTCGTGGGCGTGCAGGCGGCGGGGTGCCCGCCCATCGCGGAGGCGTTCAAGCTCGGCGAGGATCGGCCCGTGAGCGTGGATAGGGCAGCGACGGAGGCGACGGCCATCAGGGTCGCGTCTCCCATCTACGGCGCCGCCGCCCTCAAAGCCCTGAGGGAGTCGGACGGCAGCTCCGTATCCGTCACGGATGAGGAGATGCTGGCGGCGGAGAGGGAGATCGCGAGGTCCGAGGGCATCTACGCGGAGCCGGCGAGCGCCGCGACGGTAGCGTGCCTAGGGAGGCTCGTCGAGTCTGGGGAGATGGACCGCGGAGACTCGGTCGTCAGCCTGATCACCAGCAGTGGGCTCAAGACCGACGACATCCTGAGGAGCCTGAGCGGGCGGAGGCGGTCTCCAGGTCTCGGCTCGAGGCTGGCGACCAAAGAGCGCATCCTGAGGACGATAGAGCGCAGGAGGACCTACGGCTACGATCTCTGGAACAGCATGGGGCGGGAGATGACCCTCGGGGCCATCTACCAGCACCTCTCCGACCTGGAGAAGAGGGGCCTCATAACCTCCTACACGGAGGGGAAGCGCCGATACCTGAAGATCACAGAGAGAGGGAGGCGGGTCCTCGCGGCCCTCGACGATCTGCGGATACTGCTATAGGTCTACGAGAGGCCGAAGAGCTGCCGGGCGTTCTCCCCCAGCACCATCTCCATCTCCTCGCCGGTCAGCCCTGAGACCTCCACCTTCTTCAGCTCGAAGGCGGGGTGGCCGAAAGGCGCGTCGGAGCCGTAGAGGACCCGATCCACGCCGACCGTGTCGGCAGCCTCCTTGATCTTGCTGTGCATCGGCATACCAGAGGTCTCAAGGAAGATGTTCCGATGCTTCCGGGCGACCTCCAGGGCACCGTTTATGTAGACGATGTGGCCGTGCCCCATGTGGCCCAAGATGATCTGAACATCTGGGAACCGAGCCGCCAAGTTCCCGAAGTGCCAGGGCAGGGTCCACGGAGGGTGTCCGCAGTGGAAGAGGACGGGAACTCCGAGCCTCCCGGCGAGCTCCATGACCGGATGGACGACCTCGCT
Source organism: Candidatus Bathyarchaeota archaeon (assembly GCA_003662205.1). Taxonomy (GTDB): domain Archaea; phylum Thermoproteota; class Bathyarchaeia; order TCS64; family TCS64; genus B46-G15. Next base: position 4,257 of record QMXQ01000113.1, on the reverse strand, counting down.
GTCCGGGAGATACGAGTCGAGGAGCGGGTGCAGCTTTATGCCCTTGAAGCCCCACCGGGAGACCGCCTCCTTCACGGCGCTGAGGGCGGCCTCGCCGTCGAGGGGGTTGACCCAGACCATGCCGCTCAGCCGGTCGGGGTATCGCTCTACGGCCTCCCGGGTCAGCTCGTTGGGTAGGGAGAAGAGGAGGGCATGGTCGACCCCGCACTCGTCCATCATCCTGATGAGCCCCTCAGCGTCGAGGCGGACGTTGAAGAGGGGGAAGTCGCCGAGGTGGGTGTGGGCATCGACGATCAAGGTCTCACCCTCACATTATGTACTCCCTGCCGAGGGCCTTCCGTATCGCCCCCAGCAGCGGGATGGTCACCGCTATGTCCACCGCCGTGAGGAGGAAGAAGGTCGCGAGGTCGAGGTAGGCGACGGCGCCGAAGAGGTAGTAGTCGTAGAGGAAGTACACGAGGTTCTTCCAGAGGTGGGCGGCGATCATCACCCCGAGGTCCGACAGGACCGTGTTTCGCTTGATCAGCCGCCTGTATCGGCCCAGCAGGAGGCCCATGACGCTGCGGATGACGAGGGTGGCGGGCGCCCAGGTGATGAAGCTGCTCCCCCAGAGGGGGTTCCACACGTCGAAGAGGGTGGCGCCGACGCCGCAGGCGAAGGCCCCAACGACGGGACCGAAGAGGATGCCCGCAACGAAGGAAGCCACGTCCCCGATGTGCCAGACGCCGAGGGGCGGGGGCATCCTGATGGAGATGGAGGTCATGACGTAGACGAGGGCGGTCATGAGGGCTGCGGAGGCGATCACCCTGGAGCTAGTTTTGCCGGCCAAACAGATCACCGCGACGATATTATAGTTATAACTATAATAAATTTTCTACCGCCCGGCAACGCTTAAATATATTAGTTATAACTAATACAACGGTATGTACGGATTCGGAGCGCGGGAGGCCGCGGCATCAGGGGTCATGGCGGCGCTGGTCTGCGTCGCGACGATGCTCATCCAGATACCGATACCGGCGACGGAGGGGTTCTTCAACGTCGGGGACGCCATGGTGATGGTCGCATCCCTCACCTTCGGCCCCGTCGTCGGCGGCCTGGCGGGCGGGGTCGGATCGGCCCTCGCCGACGCCCTGGGCGGATGGTACACCTGGGTCCCCTTCACCCTCGTCATCAAGGGCGCCGAGGGCGTCGTCGCCGGCCTCATCGCCGGCGGGCGCAGGGAGAACACGCCCCGGCGCATCCTCGCCGCGTGGGTCTGCGGCGGCCTCATCATGGTGAGCGGCTACTTCATCGTGCAGGTCTTCCTCTACGGCCTCGGCGCCGCCCTCGTGGAGGGGCCATTCAACCTGGTCCAGATGACGGTGGCGGGGGTCGTCGGCGTCCCCATCTCCCTGGCGCTGAAGAGCAGGCTTAGAATATAACATACCTCTCCCAGTTTAGTGTCGGATGTCGTCGGCGGAGAAGGCTGCGAGCATACTCCCCAAGCTGGAGCCCGAGGACCTGCGCGTCCTCCAGGCCGTAGAGCTGGGCATGGCGGACTTCGAGTACGTCCCCCTGGACCATATCATCAAGTACGCCAACCTCAACCCCCATGAGGTCGAGTTCAGGATCGGCGAACTCAACAAAAAAGACCTCCTCTACGGCCAGCCCGGCCCCTACCGCGGGTATATCCTCAACTACGCGGGGTACGACTGCCTCGCCCTCAACGCCCTGGTCAAGGCCGACGCGCTGGAGGCCCTGGGGCGGCCCCTCGGCGTCGGGAAGGAGGCCGACGTCTACGAGGCCCTCACCCCCGACGGCTCGCGGGTGGCGGTCAAGTTCCACAGGCTCGGCCGCACCAGCTTCAGGGAGACCCGGCGGAAGCGGGGGTACGTCGCGGACAGGCGCCACGTCTCGTGGTTGTACCAGTCCAGGCTCGCGGCGGAGAGGGAGTTTGAGGCGCTGAGGCGCGTCCACTCTGCCGGCGTCTCCGTCCCGGAGCCCCTCCACCGGAACAGGCACATGCTGGTGATGAGCTACATCGACGGGTACAACCTCGCGGACGTCGACAGCCTCGACGACCCCGAGGGGTTCCTCGACGACATCCTGCGGAACGTCGGTCTCGCCCTCTCCGCGGGCGTCATACACACCGACCTCAGCGAGTTCAACATAGTGGTCCAGAAGGACGGCGAGGTCCTCCTCATCGACTGGCCCCAGTTCGTCTCCAGGGACCACCCCAACGCCGAGGCCATCCTGAGGAGGGACCTCCACAACGTGCTGAGGTACTTCAAGAGGAAGTTCGGCGTGGAGCGGAGCCTCGACGAGGCCCTGACCCAGGTGAAGGGCGGCGCCTAGGGCCTCCACCCCTCCAGGAGGAGGACGAAGAGGGAGGCAGCCGTCAAGTCGGCGGTCGTCCCCGGGTTCAGCGCCCCCCCGGCCTCGTGCAGCTCCCTGTCCAGAGCCCACAGCAGCTCCCTCCCCCGCTCCGACAGCATGCTCCCCTCATCGAGGATTCGCCGAGCCTTCTCGCTCACCTCCAGCGCCTTCTCGGCGCCGCTCTTACGCTGGATGAGGGAGTCCGGATGCTTCGACAACAACAGCAGGAAGGTGTCGACCACCGCGGAGTTCACGTCCCCCGAGGCCTCGACCGCCTCTCTGAGATAGGGGTAGCCGTCGGTGAAGGTGATCTCGAAGTCGGACGTCCATTCGCGGCAGATGGAGTCCCGGTGAGCGCATCTGCGAAAGACATCCAAGAGCGTTAGTCCCTCCTCTCGGATGCGCTCCACGGCGGACTCGTCGAACACATCTAGCTCCTCGACCTCTCCGAGGACCCTGGGCCTCACCGCCAAGCGGATCGCCTCATAGACCGCCGCGACGTCGTCGGGGGTCGTGGATCGTATCACCTTTTTCAGCGCCGCCCTGAGGTCGCCTACATCGACGGCGTCCTCCCTGAGCGCGGAGCCGCCGGCGGCTGCCAGGGGCGCCAGGAGGAGGATGACGCCCAAATTCACGTTTCCGCCCCTCTGCCAGCTCAGCATGTCCCTGACCGCCTCGAGGATGTGAGTGCCGACCTCGACCTCCGCCCACGATGCTGAGCCTCGCCGGACGTCGTATCCCCGTAGGGCCAGCTCCCGCATCGCAGGGGCCATGGCGATGCCTCCCGCGAGGAAGTGCTCGTACCGCGTCCCGGGGATGTCACGGGTCCTGTGGACGTTCCCGGGCTTCGGGTACGCGGAGACCTCCAAGAGGGCCGCCAGCGTCGCGCAGAGCGCGACCCGATCCCCCACCTCGCTCCTCCTCAATCTGAGCCTCCAGCCGTTATTCATCTCATCCGCTTATAAGTCTCCTACCCTCCTATCGATCCCGTATGGACCCCAACTTCCGCTTCCCGCCGCTCATCGAGGGGGACTACATCGAGACGGTTGAGGGGATGCTGTTCGCGGTCAAGGGGCTCTTCCACCCCGAGGGGCGCGTCGTCGCCTACCTCAGGTACCTGCCGGACCCGAAAGGAGAACGAAGGAGAGGAGATCGAACCTACAGGAGGGTCTACGACCTGGAGGAGACGACCGAGACCCTCCGAAGACGGTATCCGCAGTATCTGAGCCATGTCGAGTCGCGAGGCCTAACCCTTCAGACGGTGCCGTGGAGCAGGGTAGCGAGAATCTACAGGCCGAGGGAGCGGCTCCGCTCCCTGATGGCGAACCCTCGAAACGAGCTTGAAAGGATCGTGGCCACGTTCGCTGACGCCCTCTCCACAGAGAGCGGAGTGCCGCTTGAGAGGTTCGGGGTCTCGGGCTCTGTTCTCATAGGGCTGGACACCCCGAGCTCGGATGTGGACCTGATCGTGTACGGCGCGGAGGCAGGAAAGAGGGCGTATGAGGCGCTGCGGAGGCTCAGAGAGAGGTCTGGATGGATATCGCCCTACGACGAGAGAGCCGTCAAAAGGGTTGTGAAAGTCCGATGGGGCGACACGAGCATCGGGCTGGAGAGGTTCCGCGCCATCGAGATGAGGAAGGTCCTGCACGGCGTGGTCTGCGGCAGGGACTACTTCGTGAGGCTCGTTAAGAAGCCCGATGAGGTCGAGGCCGAGAGGTCGTCCGAGCCGCTGGGCAGGATGAGGCTGAGGGCGACCATATCCGGGCACGCCGACTCGATATTCACGCCGTGCACCTATCAGGTGGAGGACTGCGTTTTCCTCGACGCCGACCATCAGCACGAGGTGTCCGAGCTGGTGAGCTTCAGGGGCAAGTTCACCGAGCAGGCGAGGGAGGGGGATGT
>QMXQ01000112.1 GCA_003662205.1 Candidatus Bathyarchaeota archaeon | reverse complement strand
GGGTGGGGGTCATCTTCATCGGGCCGATACCCATTGTGTTCGGCGGCGACAGGAGGTGGCTCGTGATCGGCGTCGCCGTGGCGGCGGTGATCGCCGTGGTGCTCCTGGCGGCGTCGATGTACCCCGACCTCATCGGATGGTGACGCGATGGCACGACGGAACCTGAGGAACGGCGTGGCGGGGTCCCGTGGCTTCTCCTCGGCGGGGCTGCGGATGCTCGGCATAATGCTCATCAGCATCGGGCTGATCGTCGTGTCCATGGCCTTCCTCCCCGAGGGCGAGAGCGAGGGGGTGGTGGTCATCTTCCCCTTCGTGTTCGGTAACGTGGGAGGCGGAGCCGCTGTCGCCCTCACCATCATGTTCTTCATCTTCTTCGTCATCTCCTCCATCCTCCCCTGGTACATGCTCCAGAGGCGGAGCGGCCTCGACGACAGGTTCGTGATCCTCAACCAGCAGGGCCGCTCGTGGGGCAGGGACTCCGAGACCATGGAGTACATCATAACGACCGAGCTCCCCGACGAGCTGAGGCACAGCATATACATCGAGGCGGACCAGGGGAGCATACGCCTGAGGAGCACCGAGGACGAGGATTTCCTGAGGAGCTACAATCTGCCCCGGGGGTTCGAGGTGGACGAGATCGACTACGACTACGAGGGCAACTACCTAGTTCTGAAGCTGCAGCTCAAACGCAGCGCCTGATAACCTGGGAAACCTCTGCGAAGACTAGAAAAAGATAGGATGAAAAAAAGGGTTTCTCAGTAGCCGCGCTCGTCCCGCTCGAGGAGCCTCTGCCACCGTGCGTGGACCCACTTCTCGGTCTCGGCGATCTGCTCGTCGGTGAGGTGCCTGAAGCGGCCCTGCAGCTTTATGAACTCCTTCAGCGGCTTCAGCTTCCTCGGCTTCATGTTCAGCTTGAACTTGCCCTCGACGATCTCGTAGACGGGCCAGAAGCCGGTCTCCACGGCGAGCCGGGCCAGGGTTATCATCTTCTCCGGCGGGTAGCGCCAGCCGGTGGGGCAGGTGTTCAGCACCTCGATGTAGCTGAGGCCCTTCCCCTCCTCCGTCGTCAGCCTCTGGGCCAGCTTGACCTTCCGCTTCAGGTCGGGTATGTTGTGGATGGACGCCGTCGCCACCAGCGGGATGTGGTGCGCCTCCATGATCTCAGGGACGCTCTTCGGCCAGACGAGCTTCCCCTTCTGGACCGACCCGACGGGGGTTGTGGTCGTCCACGCCCACCTCGGCGTAGCCCCGCTCCGCTGTATGCCTGTGTTCATGTACGCCTGGTTGTTCTGGCAGACGTAGATGATCCTCTCGCCCCGCTCGGCCGCGCCCGACAGGGCCTGGAGGCCGATGTCGTAGGTGCCGCCGTCGCCGGCGATGACCACCACGTTCGTGTTCTTGTGTCCAGCCGCCCTGAGGCCCGCGGCGATGCCCGAGGCGGCGGCCGCTGCGGAGGGGAACTGGGTTGGGCCGCGGTCGATGAGCATCGCCCCTGACCACGCCCCGCAGGAGGCGGGGATGGTGACGACCGAGTTCCTCCCCAGGGTGTCCAGGGTGTGCCTCGCTATCAGGACCATCGCGCAGCCTTGGCATGCGCCCGTCGGCGGGATGGTGACCCTTTCCGTCGTTACTATATCACTCATCTCTCTCATCTCCTAGAAGTGCATGAGCCTGGCGTCGAGGGCGCCGATCTCGTAGCCGAACCACGTCGACTTCTCCACCTTCCCCGTCTTAGCCGCCTCCAGCACCTTGTCGAAGGCGATGGTCAGGTCGGGTATCCTGATGTCGGCGCCGCCGAGACCGAAGATGAAGTTGAGCAGCTTCGGCCGCTCGTCCAGGTCGTAGAGGGCCGCCTTCAGGTCCCCGTAGACCTAGCCGTAGTTGCAGCCGTGGGTCACGTCGCGCTCGCAGACCCCCATCGCCCTGAAGCCGTACTTCTTCTGCAGCTCTTGGAAGGTCTCGGCGGGGAAGGGCCTGAAGCTCCGCAGCCTGAGGAGGCCGACGTTCTTGCCCTTCTCCCTCAGGGCGTCCACCACCTGCCGAGCCGTCCCCGTCATCGACGCCATCGTCACCAGGACCACGTCGGCGTCCTCAACCCTGTAGGGCTCGACGAGGCCGTCGCCGTAGCTGCGCCCGAAGATCTTGGCGTACTCCTCGTTGGCCTCCTTGATGACCTCCTTCGCGTTGGTCATCGCCATCTCGTGCTCCATCTCCTGCAGCGGCACCCCGGGCCTCTCCCACTGAATGTACTCGGACCTGCTGGGGTCGACGCGCACCACGTAGGGCTTGAAGGGCGGCAGGAACTTGTCGACGTCCTCCTGGGAAGGGAGCCTGACGGTGGCGCCGGTGTGCGACGTGACGTAGCCGTCGTACAGCACCATCAGCGGCATCAAAACCCTGTGGTCCTCCGCGATCCTGAAGCCCTGGAGGGTGGTGTCCAGCGCCTCCTGGGCGCTCTCGACGAACAGCTGGATGAAGCCGGTGGTCGCCTCGCACATGCTATCCGTGTAGTCCGGAAACAGGCTGGAGTAGCTCCGGTTCGGCACCGCGATCACGAGCGGCGTCCGGTCCCTGTGGACACATTCGAGGTTCTCATGGGCGTACATCAGGCCCGGCCCACAGGTGGCCGTGAAGGTGCGGACCCCGCAGACCCCGGCGCCCCGCATCGCGGCGAGGCAGCTGTGCTCGCCCTCAACCTTGATGAACTCGGCGTCGAGCTCGCCGTTGGCGACGTACTCGGACAGCTTCTCGGTGACCGGCGACTGGGGTGTGATGGGGTAGGCCGCGATGACCTTCACCCTCGCCAGCTTAACCGCGTACGCGACCGCGTCGTTTCCCGTTATGAACTCAACCTTCTCCTTAACCATGTCTATCTCTCCCTCTCCATCTTGATGGCCTCTACGGGGCACTCCTCGGCGCAGACGCCGCACCCCTTGCAGAGGAGGTAGTTGATCTCCGCCGCTTTCTCCCCTTTCTCGATGACCCCCTCGGGGCAGTAGTCGACGCAGAGCCAGCAGCGCCTGCACGCTTCCTCGTCGACGATGGGTTTGAACACCCTCCACGCCCAGACGGCTCGGCCCTCCTGGTATTTCTTGATGGCCTCTTCGTCGAGCTTGCGCCCCCTCAGGGTTTTCCATTCGATCTTTTGTTCCGTCATCTCCTACATCTCCTTGATCTGGGTCTCATCGTAGGCCATCCTCAGGGCCTCGATGTTCGGCTTGTGGAACCTCTCCCGCAGGATGCGCTTGATGGCCTCCTCCAGGCTTGAGAGCTTGAGCATGCCTGTCGCCTTCGCGAAGGCGCCGAGGATGGCCGTGTTGGTGATGGGCGCCCTCAGCGTCTTCAGCGCCACGCCGGTCGCGTCGACGGTCGCGATCTTCGAGAGCTTTCCCGCGTACTCGAACTCCTCGGGGTCCTTCAGCGTGTTCAGCACTGCGAATCCTCCCTCCTTCAGGCCTCGGGCGACCACGTTCCCCAGCTCCGCCAGGATGGGGTCTAGGACGATGATGCCGTCGGGCTCGTAGATCCGGCTTGAGATGAGGATGGGCTTCTCGTCGAACCTGAGGTAAACCTCGACGGGCGCGCCCCTCCGCTCGAAGCCGTAGAACGGGAGCCCCTGACCGTACTTGCCTTCGATGCTCGCAGCCAGCCCCGCCAGCTTGCTGGATGTGACGGCGCCCTGGCCGCCACGTCCGTGTATTCGTATCTCCATCATTTTCAGAATCGACCTTCCTACGCTTATCGCGCCCACCGCATAAATAGATTTCCCTACAAAATTGCAGAGATATTTACTGCCAAGGCGTAATTGCTGATCTCTTCCGCGGCGTGGAGACGCCTCATTTTATAAAGAATGCTGCTGGAACAACCTTCGGGTTGCATATGTGAGAGAATACTTCGAGGATTTTGAGATTGGAGATCGGTTCGTCACTCGGACGAGGGTCGTATCTGGCTCCGAGATCGAGTGCATCGTGGGGTTAATGGGGGCGACGAACCCCATCTTCCTCAGCGCGGAGGCGGCCCGGAGCAAGGGGTTTGAGGGGAAGATCACGCCCGGCGCGGTGATCTCGGCCTACGCCTTCGGGCTGGAGTATCAGACCGGCGTCTACGACAACATCGTCGCTTTGATCGAGGTCGACGAGATGAGGTTCAGGGCGCCCCTGCTCCACGGAAGCCCCCTGCGATCGGAGCTGGAGGTGATCCATAAGCGGGAGACGTCCCGCCCTGACAGGGGGATCGTGGTCTTCCAGAGGAGATGCTACGTCGGCGATAGGATGATCATGGAGGCGAAGCTGAAGTTCCTATACCACAGAAGACAATCTTAAACCCTATTATTTCCACCGTTTTTAGGAGCTTTCGTTTAAAGCCTCTCGTGGAGGAAGGATTTTTAACGGCTGCAGCGCATCCAGACTCGATCAGATATGCCCACGATCATCGACCTCGGCAGCGAGTCTCAGCGGCTCAGGGGGGTCAGCCTCATCGTCGGCGAGGGGCTGTGCAGCAACATCTACGTCATCGGCAGGGACCGGGCCGTCGTCGTCGACACGGGCGTCGGCAACTACGTGAACCCCGTCTGGCCCCAGTTGGAGCAGTTGGGCGTAGGCCCCGAGGACATAGAGGGTGTTGTGCTCACCCACGCGCATCATGACCACGCGAGCGGTGTCTTCATCATCCTGGAGCGGGCGGAGCCGAGGGTCTACGTTCACAGGCTCGACACGAGGTATATCGCCTCCCACCTCGGACGCCGCCTTGTGAGGGTGGAGGACGGGGACACCGTCCCGACAGAGCTGTGGCCTCTGGAGGTGTTCTGGACCCCGGGGCACACGGAGGGGAGCATCTGCCTCTACGCCCGGGAGGCGCGCATCCTCTTCTCCGGCGACACCGTCTTCCCCGACGGCTACTACGGCAGGTACGACGGTGAGTCCGGCAGCTACGAGGCCATCGTCAACTCGCTGCGGAGGCTGACTGAGCTGGAGGTCGACGTGATGCTGCCGGGCCACGGGATGCCCGTCCTAGAGGGGGCTGGCGAGCACATCCGGCGGGCCTACCGGAACGCCTCGGGCTGAGGCTAAAGCCCTTAAATAGTCTCCGCGTTTTCTCTACTGGAAGGCTGTATCGGGATGGTTGAGAAGAATCTGGACTTCAGGAGCGACACGGTCACGCTGCCGACGCCGGAGATGAGGGCGGCGGCGGCCAACGCGCCCCTGGGGGACGATGTCTACGGCGAGGACCCCACCGTGAACAAGCTGGAGCGCCTCGCCGCGGAGATGCTCGGGAAGGAGGCGGGCCTCTTCGTCACCAGCGGGACCCAGGGGAACGCCGTCAGCGTCCTCGCCCACACCCTGCGGGGCGACGAGGTCATCCTTGAGG
>QMXQ01000111.1 GCA_003662205.1 Candidatus Bathyarchaeota archaeon | reverse complement strand
GGCAGCGGAGGGCCCTTGAGACGGTGAGGGAGAGGGTCTTCCGGCGGTGGGGCTCGACGGGGGTGCAGGAGACCATCAACGCTGCCTACTTCCAGCTCCTGGACTCCATCGTGGTCTACCCGGTGGAGGACGCGGAGAAGCTGACGGACCACGTGGGGAGGGTCCTCCCCGACTGCTACCTGGTGCCGAGGGGGACGACGGCGAGACAGTTCGCCGGCCTCATCCACACCGAGCTCGGGGAGAGCTTCATCTACGCCATCGACGCAAGGACAAAGAAGAGGCTGGGCGAAGACTACACCCTTAAGAACAATGACGTGATCCAGATCGTGGCGGCGAAGGCCCGGAGATGAGGCCGAGCCGACCACAATAGGAGCGCGCGAACATGACCAAGGTGAAGGTTCTCATCTGCGACCCCATCCACGAGGACGGGGTCAAGATGCTGAGGGAAGCCGGGCTCCAGGTCGACCTGAGGCCCGGCATCGCCGGCGACGAGCTCATAGGCATCGTCGGAGGCTACGACGCCATCGTGGTGCGGAGCCGGACGAAGGTGACCCGGGAGGTCCTGGCCGCCGCCGGCAGGCTGAAGGCGGTGGCCCGGGCCGGCGTGGGTCTAGACAACATCGACGTCGAGGAGGCGAAAAAGCGGGGCATCCATGTGATCAACTCGCCCGAGGCGCCGTCGAACGCCGTCGCGGAGCTCGTCATCGGCCTCATGTTCTCCCTCGCCCGCCGGATACCGGAGGCCGACGCCAGCATGAAGCGGGGCGAGTGGATCAAGAGGAGGCTGACCGGCTTCGAGCTGAGGGGCCGGACCCTGGGCGTCATCGGCTTCGGCCGCATCGGCTACCTGGTGGCGAAGAAGGCGAAGGCCCTCGGCATGGGGGTGATCACCTACGATGTCATCATCGACAAGCTCATGAACTACGTGAAGGAGGTCGGCGCCGAGGCCGTCCCCCTCGACGAGCTCCTCGCCTCCTCCGACTTCATCACCGTCCACGTCCCGCTGCTCCCCCAGACGAGGCACATGATCGGCCGCAGGGAGATCGGGATGATGAAGAGAGGCGCGTACCTCATCAACGCGGCGCGGGGCGCCATCGTCGACGAGGAGGCCCTCAGGGAGGCGCTGACAAGCGGGAGGCTCGCCGGCGCCGCCCTCGACGTCTACGAGGAGGAGCCGCCCCGGGACACCTCGCTGACGGGGCTGGCGAACGTCGTCTCGACGCCCCACATCGGCGCGGCGACCGTCGAGGCGCAGCGCGCCAACTCCACCATCGTCGCCGAGAAGCTGATCGGGCTTCTGGCGCGGGGCTAGAGATCCTCGTAGTAGTCGGTGACCCGGTTCGTCAGGTAGTACTGGGTGAGGTACCTGAGGTATCGGAGGACGTAGCCGGAGTAGGACCACTCCCTGAGGCGCCTCGGCGACGTCCAGAGGATCGTCCTCGGCGTCACGAGGTACCTGCCCAGGTGCCTGAGCCTCAGCGACAGGTCCAGGTCCTCGCAGGCGAGGAGGTCCTCCCTGAAGCCCCCAACCTTCTCGAAGCAGTCCTTACGGTACGAGTGGCAGGAGAAGTAGCTGAACTCGTGGACGCCGACCCGGTTCGCCACCCGGGCGAGGATGTTGTTGCACTCGTACATCACGCTCTCGAGGCTGTTGCCCTCGAGGGGGAGGACCTTGCAGGCGATGCCGACGATGTCCGGCTCCTGGAAGCCCTCCGCCAGCACCTCGAGGCAGTTTGGCTCCATGGCCATGTCGGCGTCTAGGAAGAAGAGGAGGTCGCCGCGGGAGTGCCTCGCCCCCTCGTTCTTCGCGGCGCTGACGTCGTGGGGCCTGGTCTTCTCGACCTCGAGGATGTCGAAGCCGTACCGCTCCGCCATGTCGACGGTGTTGTCCTTGCTGCCGCCGTCGACGATGATGACCTCGAAGTCCTTATAGGTCTGCTCCATCAGCGACTTGAAGCAGATGCCGAGGTTCTTCTCCTCGTTGAGGGTTGGTATGATGATGGAGAAGGTCGTCCCGCCCATCAGGCATCCCCCCACGATGTCGAGCGTTCATCGCCGCGCGCAGTCGACCTGTCAAACAGCATGCAGATCAAGCCCCAAGGCCGATTTAGGCTTTTCGAGGGAGTATATGCTCAACATCTCCGATCCACGATATATATGGTTTACTTCGAAAAACCTCAAAACGACGCCGCTTCCCGCCAGAGGACCCAGGAACAGCGGTTTCCGTGTGCCTCTACCTGGTGGCGCCGCTGATCCAGCCCACGTTCTTGTCGGACCTGATGGAGGGGTGATGGGGGTCGACGAAGATGACCTCGAACCACTTGGACGTGCCGTCCTCCCAGACCCAGTAGGAGTTGAGCACCTCCAGGTTTGGGTACCTCCTCGCCGCCCGCTCCTCGGCGATGAGCTTCAGGCTCTTAGCCGGCGTGTACTTGGAGACGCCCATCCTCTTCTGCCTGCGCCCCATCCGGGGCCTGGGCTTCCGCCTGCCCCCGCGGCGGACCCTGACCCTGACGACAACGAACCCCTTCTTCGCCTTGTACCCGAGGCGTCTGGCCCGGTCCAGGCGGGTCGGCTTCTCGATCCTCACGATGGAGGGCTGCCGCCGCCACCGGATCACCCGCTCCCGCATCAGCTCCCGCACGTAACCCTCATTGGGCCGTCTCCACGCCCGCTGCAGATACCTGTACATGATCGATCCTCCAAGGCTACCGAATTGAATCCGCCTCCGACCTAATAAAGTTTTACAGGCGGCTGATAACGCGTGGCCCCGGAGCCCCTCAGAGCCCGATGAGGGCGTAGGCGATGATGAGGGGCGCGAAGAGGGAGGCTATCTGGGAGATCACCGTCACGAGAGTGTTCAGCGAGGGACCCGCGGTGTCCTTGAAGGGGTCGCCCACCGTGTCTCCGATGACAGCCGCCTTGTGGGCGTCCGAGCCCTTTCCCCCGAAGAAGCCCGACTCCACGTACTTCTTCGCGTTGTCCCACAGCCCCCCGGCGTTCGCCATCAGGATGGCGAGGAAGAAGCCGCTGAAGATGGCGCCGCTCAGGTAGCCGGCGAGGGCGCGGACGCCCGCGACGAAGCCGACGATGAGGGTGGTGCTTATGGAGAAGATGATGAGGGGCATCAGCTCCCGGAGGGCGCCCTTCGTCGCGATGTTCACGCAGGCGGCGTAGTCGGGCCTCCCCGTCCCCTCCATGAGGCCGGGGATCTCCCTGAACTGCCTGCGGATCTCCTCGATCATCCTGAAGGCGTTCTTCGAGACGCCGAGGATGATCATGGCGGAGAAGACGACGGGGATGGCCATGCCGATGAAGACGCCCATCATCACCAGGGGGTTCATCAGGTCGAAGCCGATGGTCCGCCCCGTGAGGCTCTTGACTATCTCTTGGTATGAGGCGAGGAGCGCCAGCGCGGTGAGGCCCGCGGCGCCGATGGCGAAGCCCTTGGTGATGGCCTTGGTGGTGTTACCGGCCGCGTCGATCTGATCCGTTATCTCGATGACCTCCTCCCCTAGGTTCGACATCTCCGCTATGCCCTTGGCGTTGTCCCCGATGGGGCCGTACGCGTCCCCCGCTATGATGGTCCCGGCGATGGCGAGCATGCCGACGGCGGCCATCCCGACGCCGAAGACGCCGTATAGGGCGTAGGCAACGGCGGAGCCTATGGCTATGCCGAGGAGGGCGGGGAAGACGCTTATCAGCCCGTAGGAGAAACCCGTCAGAATGTTGATGGCAGCCCCCGTCTGAGCCGCCTCAGCCGTCTTGACGGCGGGGGGACGGTTGATGGATGTGAAGTAGTCGGATGTCATGCCTATGATGATGCCCGCCATCAATCCGACGACCGTCGCCCCCCAGATCTTCAAGTCATAGCCGAACCAACTGGTCGCGGCGAAGGTGAGTATCCCGAAGAGTATACAGGTGACGTAGGTGCCGAGGTTCAGCGCCTTGCCCGGGTCGCCGCCTTTTCCAACTCGCACGACGGCGACGCCTATGATGGAGGAGATGATCCCCAGGCCGGAGAACACGAGGGGGACGGTCTCAAGGTAGGCGATCTGCATCGCCCCTCCTAGGATCATGGCCGACATCACCGCGGCGATGTAGGAGTCGAAGAGGTCCGCCCCCGAGCCCGCGCAGTCTCCGACGTTGTCCCCCACGTTGTCCGCGATGACCGCCGGGTTCCTCGGGTCGTCCTCAGGGATGCCGAGCTCTACCTTGCCGACGAGGTCCGCGGCGATGTCCGCCGTCTTCGTGTATATCCCGCCCCCCGCCTTCATAAACAGCGTGAGGGTGCTCGCGCCTATGCTCATCCCCAAGACGATCTCGGGGTCGCCCGTCAGCCAGTAGATCAGGCTTATGCCGAACAGGGCCAGGCCGACGACCATCAGGCCCATCACTGCCCCACCCCGGAACGCGATGGGGAACGCGCTGCTCAGGCCGCCTTTCTTAGCGGCGTTCGCTGTTCTCACGTTGGCTTTAACGGCGATCTCCATGCCGATGACGCCGGCGAGGGCGGAGCAGATGGTGCCGAAGACATACGTCACCCCGATCTTGACGTTGAGGGCTATGGAGAGGATGACGGCCATGACGGCCACGAATACGGCGAGATACGTGTACTCCGTCTTCAAGAACGACCTGGAGCCTTCCTGGATCGCTCCTGCGATCTCCCTCATCCTCTCTGTTCCGCTGTCCTTGCGGGTTACGTAGCTGAAGAGGAACAGCCCCAGCAGGATGGAAAGGATCGATGAAACTGGCGCGATCAGCCATTCCATATTTCCCACAGCTCCAAACTCATGCTCAACGTAGCCGATCCGGCGTACTCCTAGGAAATCTACCCCTCTATTTATAAAGATTAATGGCCGCCCCGCTCGGGTTTGGAGTGACTCGCGGCGAATCTGCGCCGCTTGATGAGCTTCCCCGGCAGTATCAGGAAGGCGGTGAGCGACCCCAGGAAGCAGATGCCGAGCTGGAGCGGCGTCAGAGGTGCCACGTGGAAGAGCTTCTGGAGCGGCGGCAGGTAGACGATGGCGAACTGGAGGGCGAGGGAGACGACGACGGAGACGAAGAGCATCTTGTTCTCCGTCAACCCCTTCCAGCCCAGGGCGAAGATGTGGTGGGTCTCGGACCGGCTCTGGTAGGCGAGGAAGAACTCGAAGAAGACGATGGAGGTGAACGCCACCGTCCGCGCCTGCACCGGGTCGCCGGTGACGCTGAGGGTCCAGAGGAAGGGGACGAAGTCGGAGATGAAGTCGACGATGGCGGCGAATAGGATGAACCGCCAGAACCTGGAGAGCAGCCCCTCGTCGGGATCCCGGGGCGGGTACCGCATCAGGTCCGGGTCCGGGGGGTCGAGGCTGAGCGCGACGGCGGG
>QMXQ01000110.1 GCA_003662205.1 Candidatus Bathyarchaeota archaeon | reverse complement strand
GACCGGACGGGGTCGGTGAGGGAGACGTCGCTGATGCCGGAGGTGAGGTCGCCGATCCTGAGCTTCGCCTCTATCCGCTCCCCGGCGCCGTCCAGCCCCAGGTTCGACGCCACGAGGTGGGCGGCGGCCTCCTCCGTCAGCAGCCCAGCGGCCTTCGCCCGCTCCTCGTCTATGAGCCTCTCCACGGCCTCCCTCGTCAGCTGAGGCCTGAGCGCGAGGATGCGCTTGATGATCTCCTCGGTCCCGGACATGGAGCCCACTGCCCTATGATATCCGCGCGGTGCCTGATAAATTGGACGCCGCTACCCCTCTGCCTCCCCCTCGCCCGTGAAGAGGTAGAGGAAGCCCATGGCGAAGGTGACCACGGCCAGAACGATGGCCATGTCGTAGAGGATGTTGAAGAAGCTGTCGAGGCTCATATCCCTGAATACCACCCACCGGCGAGTATATAAGATATCACCCCCGGCCGCCCCCCTCCCGGGCGGGCTCCTCAGGGGGCGCCCTCCTCCACTCCGCCATCAGCGCGTCGAAGAACTCATCCCCCTCGTGGACCTCGTCGTAGGCGCCTAGGGCGTCGGCGAGCCTCTGGCCTATGAGGTGGTAGCAGACGCCGGCGCCGCCATCGACGACGCGGTAGTAGAAGTCGTTGCAGCTGCAGTAGCCCGAGGCAGGCAGGATCTGGTACTCGCCGCCGCGGCCGACGACGATCCACGCCGTCCGCCCCGAGGGCTCGAAGACGTAGAGCTTCACCCTCCGCTCCTCCACAAGCCTCCACGCCTTCTCGAACCTGTCGCCGAACGCCGAGCGGAGCCTCTCCCACTGGGCGCGCGTCAGCCTCCGCGCCGAGCGCGCGGCGTCGCAGACGCTCTCCAGGATCCGCCGCTCCTCCGAGGCCACGCCAGCTCCCCCGAGGATAGATGTGCGGAGGATGCCTTTTTGAGTTGCGGGCGGGCCTGAAGGTTGGGAATCGGATTTAAATCGTCCGGCGGCCGAAGTGTTCCTGAGGGAACCCGTTGATCAGGCTGCTGACGCCGTGGCCCGCCCTGCTCGTCGAGGGGGAGGAGCGGATGCTGCTGGCCTCCGACTTCCACCTGGGCCTGGAGTACGAGCTGGCGAAGATGGGGATCAACATACCCTACCAGACCGACCGGATCCTGGGGGAGCTGCTCGCCCTCGTCAGGGAGCACAGGCCGGACCGGCTGGTGCTGCTGGGCGACATCAAGCACGGCGTCCCCATAACCTCCTTCCAGGAGCGGCGGGAGATCCCGCAGTTCTTCACCGCCCTCCAGGAGGAGGTCGACGTCATCGATGTGGTCCGCGGCAACCACGACGGCAACCTCCAGAACCTCGTCCCCGAGGGCGTCTCCATCCACCCCTCTCGGGGCTTCATGCTCGGCGAGAAGTTCAGGGTTGCCGCGATGCACGGCCACGCGTGGCCCTACCCCCGGCTGATGGCCGCGGACCTCCTCGTCATGGGGCACAACCACCCCACGGTGCTGCTGAAGACCCCCCTCGGCATCCGCGTCTCCCAGCGGGTGTGGGTAAAGGGGCGGTGCAGCGGCGCCCGCCTCGCCTCGGCCCTCCTCCAGCAGGCGGGGGTGGAGCCGGAGGGAGACCCGCTGGAGCTGTTCGAGGCCCAGTTCAAAGCGAGGATCGACGACCCCCAGATGGTGATGATGCCGGCGTTCAACGACCTGCTGGGCGGGCTGCCCGTCAACGCGGAGGCCCCCAAGAGCCTCCTCGGCCCCCTGCTCCGCACGGGCGCCGTCCCGATAGACGGCTTCGAGGTCTACCTCCTCGACGGCACCTTCCTCGGCGACGTGAGGTTCCTGCGAACCCTAGCCTAAAGGGAGGATAGCCCTCGCCGGAGACGAGGGTCCGTCAGCACCTCGTAGCAGAGATGGCACCTGTTCACATAGGTTTCCCGCCGTCTCGGGCCGAGGAGCCTCTGAAGCCCTAGGGGTCCGTCGGTGGACAGCACCTTGAACAGTTTCCGTCGAGCTGCCGCCTCGATCAGGCTGCGGAGCCTGCCCCGCTTTGCGTTTCCCACCCACGCCGCCTCCACCAGACCAGCCGCGGAGCAGCACGGGAGCACCGCCCCCGAGGGGGCGATGGCCACATCGCGGAGGACAGCCTTACAGGGACCTTCGAGGGACCCGCTCCCCACCAGCCACTCCTCCTCGGGAATCCCCGCTCCCCTGCCCGCGGGGACGAACCCCGTCTCAACGGCCAGAGCTGCCGCCTCCCCCACGGGCGCCCCGTCTCCTACGACGCGGATACCGTCATCCCCCAGACGCTTGGCTACCTCCCCGATCCTCAGCCTGCTTGATCGGGCCGTGGCGCACATGATGACGATCTTCAACCCGAGGCGCCTCGCCGCAGTGTAGCAGTTGCGGACTCTGTCGAAGGGGATGTGGCGCTGGTGGAAGTCGTCGGCGCTGATGTTGATCACGTCGAGCCCCTCATCGGCCAGCCGCCTCAGCATCTTTTCCGCGGCCTCCATCGTCTCCGCCCAGAAGCAGTTGGTGACACACTCCGTCCGAAACCCCCTCCCGGAGGCGTAGCCGACGAGCCTCACCAGCATCTCGGGCAGCAGGAAGGGCTCGCCCCCCGTGAAGCTGATCCACTCCACCGTCGGGATCTCCCGGGCCTGGTCGATGTAGCCGAGGGCCTCCTCCAGATCCATCCGAGCCATCCTGTCGGGTCCGGAGCTGAACCAGCAGTGGCTGCACGCCACGTTACATTGCTCCGTGATGAGGAGCCCCACCCGGAAGGTCTCTACAGGGGGTTCGATGAGCGCCACCACATGGAGCGTCGAAAAAGTGGGGTTAGCCGAGGGCCTTCTCCACCTTCGCCAGGGTCTCCCTGATGAGCTCGTTGGCGAGGTGGAAGCCGTCCTCCACGTAGTTCCTCTGCCTGAGGAGCTTCGTCTGGAGGAACTTGAACTCGGGCGCGTGGGGGAGGGGCATCTCGGCGAGCTTCAGGATCTCATGGATGCGGGGGAAGGGCGTGGCGCCGAAGGTCTCCATGGAAACCTGCCCCGTCTTCTCGGCGTCCGAGTGGGCGATGGGGTTGATGTGCCTCGAAACCCACATGATGCAGCGGTTCAGCTCCTCCACCACCTCCTCGGGCGCCCCTTTCTCCATCGCCCGCCTCGCGGCGTCCTCCAGCTTCTCGGCCAGCTCCCTGAACTCCCTCGCCCTTTCCAGGACGGGGTCTAGGTTGAAGTACGCCCTTATCTTGTCGGCCTTGGCCTGGAGGTCCTCGAGGATTTTGAGGATGGCATCGGCGTAGGGCGTGAAGTTCATCGGCAGCACCGGGCAGTTCGTCATCCTGAAGATGAAGTTGAGGTCGACCCTGACGTCTGTCGCGAGGATGTCGACGTCGCCCCGGTCCATCGTCGCCCACGGCGTGTGCCACCACCAGCCGCCGCCCGAGTAGTTGACGAAGGGGTCGTAGAGCTCCTCGGGGCGGGCCGAGGTCACGCTCGCGTGGGGTAGGCCGGTCCCCCAGAAGCTGCTGTCCCCCGCCCGGGTCGGCCACCGGAGGCTCTTCACCTCGATGCCGGTCGCGGCCCTGACGCTCTCCACGGCCAGCTCCTGCACCTCGCCGATGGGCGCCGCCCGGTACGTGGTCGCCCCGACCGCCCCCGGCGAGTCGACGTTGAGGAAGCCGATGCAGCGGTATCTCAGCTCATGCCAGAAGGCGTCGTTGTACCAGGTCGAGCCCGCGTAGCGGCCGATCTCGTGCCCCGTCCAGAAGGCGAAGCGGACGCTCCGCCCGAGCCTATCCTTATGCTTATTGAGGATGCGGGCCAGCTCCAGCATGGCGACGTCGCCCGAGGCGTTGTCGGTGACGCCGGGAGAGAACGGCGGCGTGTCGACATGGCCGTTCACCAGCAGGAACCTCTCCGGGTCCCTGGCGCCCCTGATCTCGGCGACGAGGAGAGGCAGCCTCTTCCACCCCGTCTCAACGATGGATGTGACCCGGGCCCGCATTCCCCCTTGCTTCGCCAGGGTCTTCAGCAGCTGCCCGTCCTTGTTGGAGACGTGGACGATGGCGGGGATCCGCTGTATCAGGTGGACGTTATCGGGGGTTGGGTTCCCCGAGACGGAGAAGTCGGCCCGCTGGTGGACCACCGTCGGCATGAAGCTGTCCTGCTCGATGACGATGAGCCCCTTCACCCCCATCTCCTGCAGCTTCAGCAGCAGCCCGTCCCGCAGCCCCATCCAGTCGCCCGAGGTCGCCTGATCCGCCAGCACGATCTTGCCGCGGCACTCAGCCCTGCCGATGTCGTCGGGGCTGATGTAGACGACCTCCCCCTCGACGCCCTCGGGCCCCGTTGTCCCCACCTGGCGGTAGGGGGTGCACCGGATCTCCATCCTCTCGGGGGCCAGGATCTCCAGCTTCGCCCTCTTCGGCTCGCTGATGTAGGCGTCGTAGCGGAGCACTCGCGGCTCGAGGCCGTACTCCTCGAGCTTCTGCTTGAGGAATTGGATGGCCGCCTCCTCCTGGGTGCTGCCGGAGGGGATGGGCGTGAACTCCATGAAGCGCTCCCAGTTCTCCCTCAGCTCCTCCTTTGAGATCTCGCCCTCCATCTCGGCGAGGAGCCGTCTGTCCTCTTCCGTGAGCCAGATCATGATGCCTCAAGAGAAGGTGTCCCTGAGGAGCGTATAACGGTTGCGAGGGGTTGGTGGGGTCGCCCGGATTTGAACCGGGGATCTCGCGGGCCCGAGCCGCGTATCTTAGACCAAGCTGGACCACGACCCCGCCGACAGTTTGATCTCGGCGGTCTCTGGGCTTAAAAATGATTTGGGCTAGTCCTCGGCGATCTCGTCCCGGATGGCCATGTTGAGCACGATCTCGGCGATGTCGCTCCCGTACTCCGCTGTCCTGAGGATGCTCTCGATGATGAGCCTCAGGGCGGGCACGTCCTCGGGCGACGCGTTCTTGATGATCTTCTGGATGGCCCCCGCCTCCATCTCCCTCGTCGCCTGCGCCCGCTCCATCACCCTGTCGGCGGCGGCGTAGTCCCCGTCGAAGAGGGACTCCACGGCGTCCTCGAACACCTTGAGGGCGGACTCGCTTATCGTCTTCAGCTCGGTGAGGATCTCCTCGTTCAGGGTGGACGGCGTCAGGGCGAGGCTGTTCTGCGCGATATTCACGGCGTGGTCCGCCATCCTCTCCACCGACTTCGTAATGAGCCTGTAGCCAAGGCACTCCCTGGGGGAACGGAGGCCGATCTCCCGGAGGATGTGGCCGTCGGAGACCGCCGCCTTGAGCAGCCTGATGATGTAGAGGCTGAACCTGTCCACCTCGTCGTCCATGGCCACCACCTCCCTCGCGAGCTGGGGGTCGTCCGTCGCCAGGGTGACGAGGGCATCCCGGTGCATCGACGCGGCGATGATGCTCATCCGGCGGAGCGCGTCCTTCACCGACAGCTCCGCGTAGCTGAGGAGCACCTGGAGGGTCAGCTCCCTCGGCAGGTCGGAGAGGATCTCGGTGCCAACCAGCTTCTTCCGGGT
>QMXQ01000109.1 GCA_003662205.1 Candidatus Bathyarchaeota archaeon | reverse complement strand
GGGCAGGGGTAGTCCTTGATGCCGAGCTCCTCGGCTAGGCGCATCTGGGGCAGCCTCCGTCTCCCTCGGATGGAGTAAAGCGCCCCCCGGTCTATCGCCCCCTCCTTCTCCAGCTCCGTCTCGGGGAGGAGCTTCGCCGATAGGGGCCTCAGGACCCGCCCCTCCACGCCCGCCTCCCTCTCGATGAGACGCATCGCATGGAGCCGCTGGGAGAAGGGGCGCTCGTCCAGGACCTCGCCGGTGACGAAATACTCCGCCCCGATCTCCGCCGCGAGCCCCTTCGCCCGCCTAAACCTGAGTATCCTGCAGTCGATGCAGATGTTCATCCGGCTCCCGTAGCCGTGGGGCGGGTCCACCAGCAGGTCCAGGAACTCCCGGCCAAGGAAGACGTGGTGAACCCTTACCTTGAGCTCCTCGCCCACGGCGTCGACCGCGCATTTATCGCATTGGCAGAAGGGCGTCGTGAAGTGCACCGCCTCCACGTCCATCCCCAGGTTCTGGGCGATCTTCACAGCGAGGGTGCTGTCCAACCCGCCCGAGAGCAAAGCCAGCGCCTTCACCTGTCTCGACACCGTAGAACACCCTGGTCAGTTGCCGCATATCCGGCTGGAGGTTTCCGTTAATCCCCCAACACCGTTAAATAAGAACATTATCATGATCACGAGGATCGCGAGAGGGGAGGCGGATTGTGGAGACTGCTCGATGTGGGGCCTGTTGACGGCTACACGATGACGAACCTGTATGAGGCCGTGGGGAGGGCGGTGAGCGAGGGGTCGTCGCCGGACACGGTCATCCTCAACCACCCCGAGAGGCCATTCGTCAACGTCGGCTACCACCAGCTCATGGAGAAGGAGATCGACGTGGATTACGCCAGGGAGATGGGCTTCGACCTGGTCAGGCGGACCATCGGCGGGGGCGCCATCCTCGACGGCCCCTGGGAGCAGGACTACTTCGTCGTCGTCCACAGGCGGAGCCCGGAGTGCCCCTCGTCCATCCCCGAGTTCTACGCCAAGTTCCTGAGGCCGCCCGTCCACGCCCTGCGGGGATACGGGCTGGACGCCAGGCTGCGGCCGCCCAATGACATCCTGGTGGGGGGCAGGAAGATATCGGGGAACGGAGCCATCACCATCGACGAGGCCAACGTCCTCGCGGGCGACCTCCTCCTCCAGCTCCCCATCGAGCTGATGATGCGGATCATCAAGGCGCCCAGCGAGAAGTTCAGGGACAAGCTCGCCGAGTCCATGGCCCAGTGGCTCACCTCCATGGAGGACGAGCTGGGCGCCCCTCCGGACAGGGAGGAGGTGAAAAGACGGCTGGCGGAGGGCTTCGAGGAGGAGCTGGAGATACGGCTGGAGCCCGGACCCATCACCCCGAAGGAGAAGGGATATCTGGAGGAGCTGCTCCGGGAACGGAGGAGCGAGGAGTGGATATTCGGGAAGGACCTCGACTACCGCCGGCTCACATCCGCCGGGGGGAGGGGCGCCAAGGTCAGGGGAGGCGTGGCCGTCTGCGAGGCCGTCCACAAGGCCGACAAGCTGGTCCGGGTGACCATGGTGGTCATCGACGACAGGATCGACGGCATCTCCATCTCGGGGGACTTCTTCACCCAGCCCTACATGGGGGCCATCTCCCGCCTGGAGGAGGCCCTCGCCGGGGCGCCCCTTGAGGAGGACGCCCTGAAGGGGAGGATCAGGGAGGCGTTCGCGAGGATCGGGCTGAAGACCTTCGGGGCGACGCCCGACGACTTCGCCGCCGCCATCCTGAAGGCCAAGGAGAACCTCCCCTGACAAGCTGGGCGCCTCTCGTCGGAGCCGCTGGGGCCGGCTGACTCATATATTGTTATATGTGGTCACGGCGCCTTAGGATGTGGTTGCCATGTGCGAGTTCAAGGTCTTCTTCGACGGTGAGAAGGTGATGGAGGACGTCATCTTCGCCAAGGTGGATGAGCGCGGCGTGACGCTCCGCGACGTCATCGGCGAGACGAAGGTGTTCGAGGACGCCAGCATCGTGGAGGTCAACGTCCCCGCCACGAGGCTCGTCCTCAGGGGCAGCTAGACGGGGCTGCCGAGCTCGCTGAACTCGATCTCCCCCTTGAGGTACCGCCGGAGGAGCCCCGGCAGGTCGGCGATCCTCTGCCTGACCTGGCTCCAGCTGTCCCGGTCCCGGATGGTGACCGTATCGTTCTCCAGCGTGTCGTAGTCGATGGTGACGGCTAGGGGCGTCCCGACTTCGTCGGAGCGGGCGTACCGTCTGCCGATGGAGCCGCTCTCATCGTAGGCCACGACGAGGCCGGCGTCCAGCAGCAGCTCCCGGACCTCGGCCGCCTTCTCGGACAGTCCGTCCTTGGTGACGAGGGGGAGCACCGAGACGTTGATGGGGGCGAGGCTCCTCGGGAGGGCGAGGATGTCCCGCTTCTTCCTCCGCTGGTATGAGGACTCCAGCACCACGTAGAGGAGGCGGTCCAGGCCGAAGCTGGGCTCCACGACGTGCGGTATGAACCTGGTGCCGTCGGGCCGCAGCACCGTCATGTCTACGCCCGAGCCTCGCTGGTGTGCCTTGAGGTCGTAGTCGGTCCTGTACGCGTGGCCCGCGATCTCGGTCCATCCCCAGCTCTCCAGCAGCACCTCGTGGTCGTAGGTCTGGGCGGAGTAGTGGGACCGCTCCTCGGGCAGGTGGGCCCTGAACCGCTGGCGGTCGGGCGGGACGCCGAGGTGGGAGATGAACCGCTTGGAGACGCCCATGAAGTATGCCTGCCACTCCGTCAGGATGTGGCCCGCCTCGACGGCCTCCCCGAGGGACACCTTCAGGGGCGTCTTCTCCCCCTCCGCCTCCATCTCCTCCGTCAGGAGGCTGACCTCCTCGCCGGAGACCTCGTTGAACCAGGGGCAGGACGGCTCCTGGGGGTCGAAGAAGAGCTCCAGCTCCATGATGGTGAACTCCCTCAGCCGGAGCATGCCGCGGCGGGGGCTGATCTCGTTCCTGAGGACCTTCCCCGTCTGGGCGAGGGCGAAGGGGAGCTTCTCCCGGGCCTGCTGGAAGCCCCGGCGGAAGTTGAGGAACATCCCCTGGGCGGCCTCGGGCCTGGCGTAGCCGACCTCGCCGCCGGTGGCGCCGATGGTGGTCTGGAACATGGTGAGGAACATGACCGGCTCCTTGAGGGCCCCGCCGCAGCGGGGGCACCTGATCTCGTGCTCCGCCAGCAGCTCCCTGATGGCGTCGCCGCCCATCGCCTCCACGTTCTCCAGGCCCGTCTTCTCCTCGATGAGGTGGTCCGCCCGGAAGGATCGGCCGCACCGGGTGCACTCCACCATGTGCTCCTTGAAGTGGTCGAGGTGACCCGACGCCTCGAAGACCCGCGAGGCGTTGATGATGGGGGCCTCCAGCTCCAGGAAGCCCTGGCGGCGGACGAAGAACTCGCGCCACGCGTTCTCGATGTTCCTCTTCAGCTTGGTCCCCAGGTTCCCGTAGGTGACGAAGCCGCTGAGGCCGCCGTATATCTCGAAGGAGGGCCAGAAGAACCCCCGCCTCTTCGCTATCTCCGTCACCTTGTCGTAGATGTTGATCGAAACCATCCCCGAACAGCCTTAATCCAATTTAGGGGTCGGACTTATAAAGATGCCAATCCCGTGCCCCGTCGGCAATTCGTTGAGGGGGTGCTCTTTCCCGTTCACTCTATGACGGGCCTGAACTTGTAGCCGTATTCTATGATGCCCGAGCTGCCGTCCTCCCGGACCCGGCGGAAGGTGGCCTCCACCCTCATCCCCGCCTCCACCTCCTCGGGCTCGACGTCAACCACCTGGGAGAGGATGCGGACGCCGTCGTCCAGCTCTATGAGGGCCACCACGTAGGGCGCGTACTTCTCGTAGCCAGCCGGCGGGTTCCTCACGACCGTCCACGAGACGACGGCCCCCTTCTCGCTGAGCTTGCACTCCTCCAGGTCTTTGGAGCCGCACCGGGGGCAGACGGCTCTGCGGGGGAAGAAGGCCGCGCCGCAGTCCGTGCACATCTCCCCGATGAGCCTGTACCTGTACTTGATCTCCCGCCAGTACCTTGGGACGCTCATCTCATCTCCTCCTCAGGATGGTGACTGCGCATGTCGTTCCGAGGCCTCCCAGGCTCTGCGCTAGCCCCGTCTCCGCGCCCTCCACCTGGCACGGGCCTGCCTCCCCCCGGAGCTGGAGGGCGATCTCCGCGATCTGGTACAGGCCCGTCGCCCCGACGGGGTTGCCGCGGGCCTTCAGCCCGCCGAAGGTGTTGGTCGGCAGTTCGCCGCCGCGCGCGGTGTTCCCCTCCGCGACGAAGGCGGCGCCCTTCCCCTTCTCGACGAAGCCGAGGTCCTCAAGGGAGACGACGCCGGTGATGGTGGTGTCGTCGTGGACCTCCAGGACGTCGATGTCCTTGTGGGAGACGCCCGCCGCCTCGAACGCTCGGGCCGCCGCCCACCTCACCGCCTCGAAGACCGTGATGTCATACCTCTCCGTCAGGTGGTAGAAATCGGTCGCTACGGCTGTGGAGGCCACCTCGACGCCGTCCTCAGCCTCCTCGGCGGGTCGGAGGATGATGGCGGCGGCGCCGTCCCCGACGCTGGAGCACTCCAGCATGTGGATGGGGTCTGCCTCCATCGGGGACGCCAGGATTCTCTCGACGCTGACCTTGAAGGGATATTGCGCGTGGGGGCAGCCCACCGCGTGCTCGTGCCCCCTGACGGCGAACATGGCGATCTCCTTCGCCTCGGCGCCGAACCTCTCCATGTAACGGCGGTGGACGAGCGCGTTCAGCCCCAGCTTCGTGACGCCGGTGTAGGCGGTGTACTCTTGGTCCTCTGCCATCGCGAGGGCCGCGGCGACCTCCCCCGGGAGGGCGTCGCTCATCTTCTCCACGCCCCCGACCAGCACGCAGTCGTGGAGGCCCGAGGCCACCGCCTTAACTCCCTCGTGGAAGGCGACGCCCCCGCTGGCAGATGCCGCCTCCACCCTCAGCGCGGTGATCCCCCTCTTTCCGATGGCGTCGGCCATCATCGCCCCCAGGTGGAGCTGACTCTGGAGGGTCGCCGAGCCCATGTTTGAGACGTACACGGCGTCGATCTCGTCGGTGCCGGCGTCGTCGAGGGCCTTCAGCGCCGCCTCCGCGAATAGGTCTCTCAGCGACTTCTCCCAGTGCTCCTTGATGCGGGTGAGGCCGACGCCCGCCACTGAGACGCTCCTCATCGGGCGATCTTTCCCCTCAGCTTTGAGTAGATGGAGTAGTCGACGTACCGCTTGCGGTTGATGAACACCGAGACCGCTGGGTCGAGGCGCCGGTCGTTGGCTATCGCCTCCTGCACCACGAAGCTGAAGGCGTCGCTCCCCGCCCCCGAGCCGTAGGAGACGACGAGGACCCGGTCGCCGGGGTTGGCGACGTCCAGGGTCGCGGCGAGGCCCAGGGGTGTCGACCCCGCGTAGGTGTTGCCGACCACCGGCACGACGAGGCCCGGCTTGATGGAGTCCATGCTGAAGCCGAGGATCTTCGCGGCCTTGATGGGGAACTTGACGTTGGGCTGGTGGAAGACCGCGTAGGTG
>QMXQ01000108.1 GCA_003662205.1 Candidatus Bathyarchaeota archaeon | reverse complement strand
CTCCAGCACCCCCTCCTCCCTGCCGGAGGCATGGACGCAGATCCTCAGCCGGAGAGAGCCCTCCCTCCTCAGCTCCTGGAGGGCCCTGAACTCGTCGGGCGAGACCATCGACGCGTGGACGGTCGTCAGGCCGAGGGAGATGAACTCCTCGAAGACGTGTTTCAGCCCCCTCTTGTACTCCTCGACGGTGTAGGGCGGTATGATGCCATAGACGAGGTCCTTCGCGCTCTCCCTAAGGACGCCCGTCGGCTCCCTGTCCTCATCTCGGTCGATCTTCCCGTGGGGCGGGTCGGGGGTGTCTCTGTCGATGCCGGCGAGGCGGAGGGCCATGCTGTTGGCGACGCCGATGTGGCCGTCCCTCCGCTGTATGTAGAGTGGGTTCCGGGGCGCGGCCTCATCGAGCTCCCGCCGGGTCGGGTAGCGGCCGAGCCTCACATCGTCGAGGGAGTAGCCGAGGATCCAGCTCCCCTCGGGGGAGGCGTCCGCCTTCTCCCTTATCCTGGAGAGGAGCTCCTCCATCGACTCGATGTCGGGACCGCATCTGACGCCCCGGACCCAGAAGACGCCGTAGGAGCCCGGGTGCATGTGGGAGTCGATGAGGCCGGGGAGCACCGTCTTGCCGCCGAGGTCGACGACTTCCGTCTCCTCGCCGACGACTTGGATGATCTCCTCATTGGAGCCCACCCTCAGGATGCGGCTGCCCTTCGTTGCCACCGCCTCGGCGACTGAGTCATGGGCGTCCACCGTCAGAACCATGCCGTTTATCAGGGCGAGGTCGGCGCACAGATCATCAGGAACCGACTTTTTCATCTGAACCGGATACCCTATGCGCTCAAGAGATAATTAACTTAAGCCACTCACCCGGTTTAATTCGGGTCGTCTCCGGATCAGCCGGTCTCGGCCTCCAGCCGGGGCGACTCCTCCTCGCTGAGGCTAAAACCGCCGGGAGCTTCGAGGGTGTAGTAGTAGACCCCGGGCTTCTCGGGCGAGAAGGGGAAGACATATATCGCGGCTGTCGCCGGGGCGACTCCCATCTCCTTCTGGACCGTGAGGATCGGCTCATCACGGCCGACGCGGTAGATGGTGGCGGTCACGTTCTCCCAGATGGAGTGGACCCGGGTGGGGTTCTGAAGGCGCACCGAGATGTAGGCGACCTTGCCCACGCGCGTCCGCCTTATGGGGCGTCCGTCGCTGTCGGTCCAGCTCGACGAGAGGTAGTCGGCGTGGGGCATCTTCACAAGGGGGTAGCGCGTCGTGGAGAAGGGGAGCCACACCTTGAAGAAGGTGATGTGGCCGAGCACCTGCCCCGTGAGCGTGACCTCAACCTCCCCGCTGTACCTCTCCGAGGCCTCCTGGACGACCATGCGGAACCGTTCCGGGTCCTCGATGTGGAGGGCTATGGTCCGCTTCAGGAGGCGGAGGTAGGGCACCTTCTCCCGCTCGAAGGGGGAGGTCTCCGTCAGCATCTGTTCCCTCTCCACCCAGAGCCCGACTTTGACGTCGGATACCTCGGGCTGCCGGACGACGACGGCGCTCAGGGTGACGCTTATGAACCACCGGCGCACGTAGTCCGGCACCTGTGTCACGGGGCCCTCCACGTTCCGGAGGGAGGGGAGGGTGAACGCCATCCCGACCTCCAGCTCGGTGTCGTTCCCGGCGAGCACCTCCCTGATGAAGCCGGCGAGCGCCTCCTCCCCCACCTCGAGGCCGATGGAGAGCTGGGAGATCTCGCCGTAGGTGCTGTAGATGTTGCCTAGCTCCCTCCCCACCAGGATCGCGATGAAGAGGAGGGCGACCTGCAGGATGCTGACCAGGTCGTCCCGTAACTCCCCGCTCGCCTTCCTCCCGTCGCCGTCCATAGGCTACCCGCTGCTCAAGATAAGCTGGGGACGCCCCAGATATTACGGTTCCCCATCCCGGCCCGCCTCCAGACAAGGATTAATAGCGGCGACGCCCCCTAAAGCCCCGGGGGCTCTCGATGAGGCGGTTTGGGCCTGTCACCGTGGGTAGGGTTCGAGGTTCAGCCGACCTGAGACGGCTGCTCCCCGACACCCTGGTCCACTCCGAGGTTCTCGTCGTCAAGCCCAGCTGGTACAGCCCCCACCCCGCCAACTTCACCGACGCCGAGACGCTGCGGATGCTGCTGGAGGCGCTGGACGGGAGGGTCGTCGTCACCGAGGCCTACTCGATGGATCGGCAGGACGGGAGCATGAAGTTCACCGTCGCCGGCGAGGCGGTCAACTGGCGGTGGCTCCTGAAGCATCCGAGCTGGGACTGGATCAGGGAGGAGGGGCGCTGGGACCGGATGCGGAGGCAGGACCGGTGGTTCCTCGACGAGTACGGCTTCACCGACCTCTTCCAGGAGCGCGGCGTCGAGTACGTCAACGTCACCGAGGAGGTCTGGCAGGGTCGGACGGCGGACCCTTGGGAGGTGAAGGAGGCGGTGGAGGCCCGGTTCGCCCCTGTCCTCGACGAGAGGCTCTACGGCTACGTCCCCCGGAGGCTCTACGAGCTGAGGGGTGCGCCGTTCATCAGCTTCGGGAAGGTGAAGGGCATCCGCGGAGAATTCCCGAGCCTGACGATGAAGAACCTCTTCGGTCTCATCCCCGACCCCCTCCGGTCATGGTGGCACGGCCCCGGCGACAGCCGGCTCGGCAGGAGCATCGTCGACATCAACAAGATCTACGCCGCCCTCTTCAACATCCACGGCATATGCGAGGCGATAAGGGGCGCGACCGTCAGCAACCCCGAGGGAGAGGTGAAGGTCCCCTGGGGCGCCTACAGCATCGTCAGGAACCTCGGCGTCGTAGCCCTCGGGCGTCCCCTCCTCCCCCTCGACGCCGTTCTCTGCGGCCTCATAGGCGTCGACCCCGAGAAGGTCTCATACCTGCGGCTCGGGGAGGAGGTCTTCGGCACCTACGACAGAGGTCTCCTAGCGGAGGCGAAGGCAGCAGCCGCAGAGTGGTTTCCCCTCTAACCGGATGTCGGACTTGCATCCGCTCGAGAAAAGAGGGCGGGCGCAACAGGGGTTCGCGCGCTATTATCCTCGAAGTATCTTCAGCGCGTTCTTAAACCAGTTCCAGTGTAAAATGAGATGGCATACGACGAGCGCGGCAAAGAGTAGGCTAGAGATGTTATGAATGTTCAATCACTCGTGGCGCGCTAATCCCCAGAAGCTCAGAGCTATCTGACCCCTCCCGCCCTGGAAGCCGCCACCACTGGGTAAAACCTGCCAGAGGACGACCCCTGATACCAGCGAGAGTAGAAAGACCAGCAAAGAAACGATGTTGACGATCGCGTTTAATCGGGTCCTATGTCTCCCAAACATCTCTAACATCCACCCTTCTCATTTTTTAAGAAGAAAAAGGTTGAGGATTGTCAGCTCCTCCTGCCTCTTCTCAACGCGCTATCGTTGCCGTGCCTATGCATCGCCGGGGCCGTCGCACTGAGCGCCGCCGATCCGTAATCTTGCTTGCCTCTGCACTCCAGGCTTGAAAATCGAACCGCCGAACAACGCCTCCTCACGTTTCCGGAATTGAAAGGGAATCAGAATATCTTGGCCACTGGTTCGATAGTTTTAGACGCTATAATTATTTCGAGTCGCAAGCCAAACGAAGTTGCTGTCCCCGTGTAGATGGGGCTATGGGTCTCCGACCAGAAACATTAAGATTCTATGCCGTCCACTATGTTGGCGGAATCCAAGATGAGTATGAGAGAACGTCTTAGGGGAAAGGACTTCCTGACGCTGATGGACTTCGAGCCCGTCGAGATCAACTTCATGCTGGATGTCGCCGCGGACCTGAAGCGGAAGTGGTCGATGAAGGAGCCTCACCCCTACCTGCAGGGGCGGACCATTGCCATGATCTTCGAGAAGCACAGCACCCGCACCCGGTTCAGCTTCCAGGCGGCCATCGCCCACCTCGGCGCCCAGAGCTTCTACGCCGTCCCCGCGCAGATGCAGCTCGCCCGGGGGGAGCCCATCAAGGACACGGCGCGCATCATCGACCGCTACTGCGACGCCCTCGTCATCAGGACCTACGGGCAGGACGTAGTCGAGGAGTACGCTGAGTACATGGAGAGCCCCGTCATCAACGCCCTCACCGACCTCACCCACCCCTGCCAGGGGCTGGCGGACATGCTCACCATCCGGGAGCACAAGGGGCGCATCGCCGGGCTGAAGCTGGCCTACGTGGGCGACCCCTGGAACGTGTGTCAGACCCTGATGGTCTGCAGCAGCCTCCTTGGGATGGATATCTACGTCGCCGTCCCGAAGGGGTGGAGCCCGGCCAAGGTCATCATGGACTTCGCCGAGGAGCAGGCCAAGAAACGGGGGACGGAGGTTGTGGTCACCGACGACCTGGAGGAGGCCCTGAGGGGCGCCGACGTCGTCTACGCGAACACCTTCCACAGCATGGGACACAAGGACATCGAGGAGCGGAAGAAGGCCTTCGCCAAGTACCAGATCAACAGGGAGACCCTGAGCTGGGCGAAGCCCGACGCCATCTTCATGCACTGCCTGCCAGGGTACAGGGGCGAGGAGATGACGGACGAGGTCATAGAGGGGCCGCAGAGCGTCGTCTTCGACGAGGGCGAGAACAGGATGCACACGGAGAAGGCGGTCCTCGCCCTCATGGTCCCCTGATCTTTTCTCATTTTTCTCCGGGGCGAGCGAAACGCATTTATCCCCTGATCAAGTTAGTGTGAGGAAGGACGTTATCTCTAGGTAGATTCTAGTGGCGTCGATCCTCAGACAGGTGTTCTCGAACCGGAACATCATCACCATCTCCACGACGAACATGCTCTACAACATCTTCAACGGTCTCTGGGAACTCTGGTGGACCCTCTACCTCATCGAGGTGCTCGACACGCCGATCGTCATCGTCGGCCTCCTCGCCACCATCCAGAACACCAGCCGCATCCTCTTCCAGCTCCCCGGGGGCATCCTCGCCGACCGCGTGGGGCGGAAGCGGGTCATCGTCTTCGGCACCTCCATGCGGGTTATAGCGCCCATCACCCTGCTCATGGCGAGGTCCTGGCCCTGGGTCGTCCCCGGCATGGTCATCAACGCCGTGGCGTCGCTCTACTCGCCGGCGTTCAACGCCATCATAGCCGAGTCCCTCCCCGAGGAGAGGCGGGGGGCCGCCTTCGGCGCCTACCGGATGCTCACCTCGACGCCGCAGATATTCATGCCCGTGGTCAGCGGCTACTACCTCGACGTGATGGGCATAGGCCGCGGCGTCCGCGTCGGCCTCATGCTGTTCACCGTCGCCGCCGCCATCGCCGCCACCGCCAGGGCGATATTCCTGAGGGAGACCCTCCATAACGACGAGGCGGCGCGCGACCCAGACGCCCCGGGCGGGGACCAGGCCACAGAGCGGAAGAGCGCGCTGGGCACGCTGAGGCACCTTCCGCGCACCATCATCGCCATGCTCGTCGTCTCCGTCATCGCCGGGTTCGCCATGAGGATGGTCTGGTCCTTCCTGCCCGCCTACGCCACCTACGAGGTCGGCCTCACCACGACCCAGTACGGGCTGCTGCAGACCGTCGCCATGGGCATCTCCGTCCCCCTCTACCT
>QMXQ01000107.1 GCA_003662205.1 Candidatus Bathyarchaeota archaeon | reverse complement strand
GGGTGGCGCTGACCGACTTTGGCCGCTCCGTTCTCCCCCACCTGGAGGCCGAGCCGTCGGCGCGGGTCATCACCCAGATCACGCCCGAGCTGCTGCGCAGCGGCGGATGGCGGAACGCGACGTTCCAGAGGTACGACGTAACCCTCCCCGTCCCCAAGCTCTACCCTGGCAAGAGGCATTTCATAAGCCAGGTCATCGACTACATCCGCCGCTTCTGGGTGGAGCTCGGCTTCAAGGAGATGAAGGGGCCGCTCCTGGAGCTCGCCTTCTGGAACTTCGACGCCCTCTTCCAGCCCCAGGACCACCCCGCCCGCGACCTGGCGGACACCTTCTACATGAAGAGGCCGCGGAGCGGCCGCCTCCCCGACCCCGAGCTGGTGCGGCGGGTGAAGGAGACCCATGAGAACGGGTGGACCACCGGCTCCACCGGGTGGCAGTACGAGTGGGACCCGGAGCTGGCCCGCCGGTGCTGCCTCCGCACCCACACCACCAGCCTCTCTGTGAACACCATAGCGCGGCTCCGGGAGGAGGACCTGCCGGCCAAGTTCTTCTCCGTCGGCAGGGTGTTCCGGAACGAGGCCATCGACTGGAACCACCTGATGGAGTTCTACCAGACGGACGGCATCGTCATCGGCGAGGGTGTCACCTTCCGGAACCTCTTCGGCTACCTGAAGGAGTACCTGGAGAAGATGGGCCTCAGGCGCTTCAGGTTCAGGCCCGGGTACTTCCCCTACACGGAGATGTCCCTGGAGGCGGAGGTCTGGATCGAGGAGAAGCAGTCCTGGATGGAGCTCTTCGGCGCCGGCATGTTCAGGCCCGAGGTGGTGAAGCCCCTCTTCGGCAGGGATGTCCCGGTCCTCGCCTGGGGCCCCGGCTTCGACCGCATCGTCATGAGGCACTACGGGATCAACAACCTCCGGGAGCTCTACAGCAACGACCTCGGCCAGCTCCGGGAGGCGAAGCTCTGGGTGGAGTGAGGGCATGCCCGTCATAGACGTCAACCTCAGAGACTTCCTCAACATGCTGGGGGAGGAGGTCCCCCTGGAGGAGGTAGAGGAGAGGCTGCCGATGATGGGGGTCTCCTGGGAGGGCAGGACCGAGGACGGCTTCTCCATCGAGGTCTTCCCCAACAGGCCCGACATGCTCTCCATCGAGGGCCTCGCCCGGGCCTACGCCTCCTTCACCGGCCTGAGGACCGGCCTGAGGCCCTACGAGGCGAAGGCCTCGAACTACGCCGCCGTCATAGACAGGAGGGTCGAGGCAGTCAGGCCCTACTTCGTCTCCGCCGTCATCAAGCACATCGAGTTCGACGACGCCCTCATCCGTTCCATCATCCAGATGCAGGAGAAGCTCCACATCACCCACTGCCGCAA
The DNA here is from genome assembly GCA_003662205.1 of Candidatus Bathyarchaeota archaeon. GTDB lineage: Archaea > Thermoproteota > Bathyarchaeia > TCS64 > TCS64 > B46-G15. The sequence continues at coordinate 4,264 of QMXQ01000107.1, read as the reverse complement.
GCGCAGGAAGGTCTCCATCGGCCTCCACGACCTCAAGCCCATCGAGTTCCCGGTCACCTACACCGCCCGTCCCCCGGACTTCAGCTTCAGACCCCTCGGCGAGCGCCGCAAGATGACCCTAGACGAGATCCTGAGGGAGCTGCCGAAGGGGAGGGAGTACGCCTGGATCCTCGAAGGCCAGAAGGAGTACCCCATCCTGATGGACGCGAAGGGCATGGTCCTCTCCATGCCCCCCATCATCAACTCGGAGCACACCCGCATCGACGAGGCGACGGAGAGCATCTTCGTGGATGTGACCGCGACGGACTGGAAGGCGATGAACGAGGTGCTGAACATCCTCGTCACAACCTTCGCCGACAGGGGCGCCGAGATCCACAAAGTGGAGAACAGGTACCCGGACAGGGTCGTGGAGACCCCGGACCTCTCGCCGCGGACGATGGAGCTGGAGACCGCCTACGTGAACCGGCTGCTGGGGGTAGACCTCACCGACGGGCAGGTGGCCTCCTACCTGGAGCGGATGGGCCACGGCGTCGAGCCGGGGAGCCCCCTCAAGGTGCTGGTCCCCTGCTACCGGACGGACGTCATGCACCCCATGGACCTCGTCGAGGATGTGGCCATCGCCTACGGCTACGACCGCTTCGTCCCGGAGATCCCGGACATCGCGTCGCCCGCCGGCGAGGACCCGCTGGAGGTGTTCTGCAGGCGGCTGAGGAACTTCCTCGTGGGCTTCGGGTTCCAGGAGACGATGACCTTCATGATGACGAACAAGCGGAGCCTCTTCGAGAGGATGCTCCTCCCCGAGGAGCCGGTGGCTGAGACGGAGAACCCGAAGACGGAGGAGTACAACGTCCTCAGGAACCGGCTGCTCCCCAGCCTGATGGAGGTCCTCAGCATCAACAAGCACCACCCCTACCCCCAGAACCTCTTCGAGGTGGACGACGTCGTCCTCCTGGACGAGCGGGAGGAGACGGGGGCGAGGACGGCGAAGCGCCTCGCCATCGCCCTCTGCCATGCCCGGGCGAACTTCTCCGAGGCCAAGGCGGTCATGAACAGCATCCTGGACAACCTCGGCTTGGACCGGCTGGAGGTCGAGCCCACGGACCTACCCTGCTTCATCGAGGGGCGGCGGCTCGTCGCGAAAGTTGACGGGCGGCCCATCTGCTGGGCAGGCGAGCTGAGGCCCGAGGCCCTGGAGAGGTGGGGGCTGGAGATGCCCGTGGCGGGGCTGGAGATGGATGTCGACGCCCTCTTCGAGCTGACTCACTCCGAAGAGTAGATAGAATCTTCTTTTGTAGGTCGCAGCAACGGAAGCCCCAGTTGATGTCCGGGTCGTTGTATATTTTATATTGAGATATTTACTTCATCCATGATACGCTGTGCGTGAGAGGCCGAGTTTTCCGCCCAACGTCGCGCTGCTAATCAGCATCGTCGCCGTCTCCACGGCGTCCATCCTCATTAGGATGAGCTCCGCGGGACCCTTGGCGATAGCCGCCTACCGCCTAATCTTCGCCACCTTGCTTCTCCTCCCTTTCTTCCTCCACTCCGGGGGCGTCGAACGGCTGAGGGCGGCCGGCCGCCGCGGCGTCCTCGCGCTGATGGGCGTGGGCGTCATCCTAGCCGCGCACTTCGCCTCCTGGATCAGCAGCCTCAGCTTCACCTCCGTCGCGAGCTCCGTCATCTTCGTCCATGTCGACCCCATCTTCGTCGCCATCGTCTCTCATTTCGTCCTCAAGGAGCGCGTCACAGGGCGGAGGCTCCTCGGCATCGTCATCGCCTTCGCGGGCGCCACTGTCATAGCTGTCGGGGACCTCGGCCTCGGCGAGATCAACATCTACGGCGACCTCCTGGCCCTCATCGGGGCCCTCATGCTCGGCATCTACATCCTGAGCGGCCGCAGGATCCGGCAGAGCCTCGACCTCGTCTCCTACGTGACCCCGGTCTACGCGACCTCCGCGGCGGCGCTGACGGCGGGCTGTCTGCTGACGGGGACGCCGCTGGCGCCCTATCCGCTCAGGGAGTACCTGCTCTTCCTCGCCATCGCCGTCGTGCCGATGATCTTCGGCCACACCGTCTACAACTGGGCCCTCAGGTACGTGGAGGCGCCCGTCGTCTCCATCAGCCTCCTAGGCGAACCCGTGGGAGCGACGCTCCTCGCCTTCCTCGTCCTCAAGGAGACGCCGACCCCTCTGACCCTCATGGGAGGCGCCGTCACGCTGCTCGGGATCTACCTGTGCATGGACAAGCAATAGGACCTTGTTCCCGCTAGTTATGGCAGGGATCATCCGGGTCCAGGCGCACAATCCTGCTCTCAGGGCTTGAAAACGATGTTTCAGCACGCCCTGAATCGTCCGGGGCGTGACCCGTTTCTCACCTGGGACGGCGCGGCGCGTGGACAGAACCCTTAAAACTCTCCTGGATATAACCTATAAGATAATCCGGTAGCTTATATCGAGGTCTCTTATAGTGTGTGGAGTGGACTCTGTCGGGCAGCCTGTTGCGCGGGTGGGTGACCCTTGATCGACGCGAACAGCATAATGATATTGATCTCGTCCACCCTGTTCCTAGGGTACATAAGCGGGCTGATCTACAGCAAGACGAAGATCCCCGACATCATCTGGCTGCTGGCCTTCGGCATCCTCCTCGGGCCGGTGTTCAACTTCTTCGACTCGTCTCTCTTCATCTCCCTCTCCCCGCTGATGAGCATCGTCGCCCTCAACATCATCCTCTTCGACGCCGGCATCAACGTGGACATCAGGGCGATAATGGAGACGATGCACAAGTCGCTGGTGCTCAGCGTCGTGACCTTCCTGCTGACGGTGGTGGCCGTCGGTTACACCCTCCACTTCCTCATGCCCGGGGACTTCAGCCTCCTGCAGGCGATGCTCTTCGGGAGCATGGTGGGAGGCACGAGCACCGTCACCGTCCTCGGCATCCTCAGCGGCCTGGAGAAGATGATCAAGGACTTGGGGAACGTGAAGGTGATCCTGATGATGGAGTCGGTGATCTCGGACCCCCTCTGCATCGTCGCCGCCATGACCCTCATCCGGATGATTATGCTGCCGGGCGTCTCTCTCCAGGACGGCGTCAAGGACATCCTCTTCACCTTCACCGTGTCGTCTCTCATCGGCTTCGCCGTGGGGCTGATCTGGGCCCAGGTCCTCGACCTCCTGAGGAACCGGCCCTTCAACTACATCATGACCATCGCGACGCTCTTCCCCACGTACATCGTCGCGGAGTCGCTCGCCGGGCACGGCGCCGGCCCTGTCTCGGCGCTGACCTTCGGGCTGACCCTCACCAACTACCCGTACCTGGCGAAGAAGCTCGGCATCGAGAGGAAGGCGAGGGTGGAGAAGCGGAGGCTGAGGGAGTTCCACGAGGAGATCACCTTCCTCATCAAATCCTTCTTCTTCGTCTTCATCGGGCTCATCGTCTCGCTGTCGCCGACGTTCATGATCTACGGCCTCGCCCTCGTGGCCCTGCTGGCGGCTGTCCGCTATGTGTCGGTGACGCTGGTCGCCGCGGGGCTGAAGTTCTCCAGAACTGAGTCGACGGTGACGAAGCTCATCTTCGCCAACGGGCTCCCCGCCCTCGTCATGTCCCAGCTGCCGGCCATCTACGATCCCGAGAGGCTGTTCTTCCCCAACCCCGAGATATACACGAACCTCTGCTTCCCAATAGTGATCGGGACCGTCATCTTCGGGGCGCTGCTGGGCCCCGCCATAGCGAAGAGGCGCCTGTCCGGCGGATAGGGATGCAGGGTGTTGGAGCACCCCCTTCCGCGTGTGAAGCGCCGTTACTTCTTCTCTGAGGTGCAGACCTTTGCCGCGGTCAGGGCCAGCGCCTTGGCGCAGATGACCATCTCGTCGATGCGGACGTGTTTCTCCACCTCGTCGGGGTAGCCCCGCGGCCCGTAGAGGCAGCACTCGATGCCGGCCCGCTCTAGGTGGGCGGTGTCGTTGCCGCAGTAGCTGTACGGCGGCACCGCCCCGATCCGCTTCGGGTAGGAGCCGGTGACCTGCCTGTGGCTCTCCTTCAGCAGCTGGACCACCTCGGCGTCCGGGCTGACGCCCATGGGCGGCATCGGCATCCCGCCGACGCGGAACCGGGGGTTGACGGGGTACTCGAACTCGTATCGGAACTCGGGGTCCTCCTTGCGCATCTCCTCCAGCATCTCCACGACCTTCGCGTTGATGGCCTCCGGCGTCAGCCCCGGCGGGTAGCGGAAGTCGACGATGATGGTGCAGAAGTCGGAGATGTTGTAGGG
>QMXQ01000106.1 GCA_003662205.1 Candidatus Bathyarchaeota archaeon | reverse complement strand
GTTCAGGAGGCTGAGCTACGAGGAGGTCGGCCACGCCGCCCTCATCAGCCGGGCCACCGCCGGCGTCGCCCGGGGGAAGCTGATCTTCTGCCTACCGGGGTCGCGGAACGCGATGGAGCTGGGGCTGAGGCGGATCATCCTCCCCGCCCTGGGCCACATGCTCTGGGAAGTGAACAGGCGGTGAAGATGAGGCCGTTCAAGCGCCTCCTCCCCCGGGAGGCGGCGATGGAGATCATCAGGGAGAACATCAGGCGCGTCGAAAGGGTCGAGACGGTCCGCCTGGAGGAGGCCGCGGGGAGGGTGCTGGCCCGGGATGTCGTCGCCGGCTTCAACGTCCCCCCCTTCGACAGGGCCTCCATGGATGGGTACGCGGTGAGGGCGGAGGACACCTACGGCGCCTCCTCGTTCTCCCCGAGGCGGCTGAGGCTCGTCGGCGAGCAGCACGCCGGGGAGCGGTTCGAGGGCGAGGTCGGCCCCGGCGAGTGCGTCCAGGTGGCGACGGGGAGCCCGATCCCCCTGGGCTGCGACGCCGTCGTCATGGTGGAGTACACGAGGCTGGACGGCGGCCACGTGGAGGTTCAGCGGCCCGCCTACCCCGGCGCCAACATCTCGCCGGAGGGGGAGGACATCAGGGAGGGCGACGTCGTGGTCAAGGGCGGCGAGCTGCTCACGCCGGGGAAGGTCGGCGCCCTCGCTGCCCTCGGGGTCGAGTCGGTGGAGGTCTACGCCAGGCCGGAGGTTGCCGTCATCTCCACGGGGTCGGAGGTGAGGCCCCTCGGCGGCCCCCTCGAGCCCGGCCAGATATACGACATCAACTCCTACACGCTCTCCGCTGTCATCGCCGGCAACGGCTGCGTCCCCCACAGGCATGGGATCGTCCCGGACGACCGCGACGCCCTTGAGGCCGCCCTCCGGGAGGCCATCGGCCGCGACCTCGTCGTCTTCTCGGGGGGCAGCTCCGTCGGGAGCCGGGACCTGCTCTACAACGTGGTCGCCGACCTGGGAGAGGTTCTGTTCCACGGGGTGCAGGTGAAGCCGGGGAAGCCGACGCTCTTCGGGGTCGTCGAGGGGACGCCCGTCTTCGGGATGCCCGGCTACCCGACCTCCTGCCTCAGCAACGCCTACGTCTTCCTGGCGCCGGCGCTGAGACTGTTGGCAGGCCTCCCTCCCCGCGAGCCTAGGAAGGTTAAGGCGCGGATGGCTGTCCGAGTCGTCTCCTCCTCTGGCAGAGAGCAGTTCCTCACCGTCCGGCTCGAGGGCGGCCTGGCTTATCCGGTGTTCAAGAAGTCGGGCGCCATCACCAGCATGGCCAACGCCGACGGCTACGTCATCCTCCCCGTCAACACCGACACCATCGAGGAGGGCGAGGAGGTCACGGTCACCCTCCTCGGCTGAGGACGATCGTCTTAAAGCCCGTGCGCGCTTGTTTCTATGGACATGAGCGAGACGGATTTCGAGGTCGGCGAGGAGTTCGCCCTCAGGCTCGACGCGGAGGACCCGCTGGCATCCTTTCGAGACCGCTTCTATCACATCCCCGGCGTCATCTACATGGACGGCAACTCCCTGGGGCTGCTTTCGAGGGACGCGGAGGAGACCCTCCTCAGGGTCCTCGACGAGTGGAAGCGCCTGGGCATAAGCGGCTGGACCAAGGGGGAGATCCCCTGGGTCTGGTACGGGGAGCGCCTCGGGGCGCTGGAGGCGAAGCTGGTGGGGGCCGAGCCGGAGGAGGTGGTGGTCGCCGGCTCGACGACGGTCAACCTCCACACCCTCGTGGCCACCTTCTACAGGCCCGAGGGGCGGCGGACCAAGATTCTGGCGGATGAGCTCAACTTCCCCAGCGACCTCTACGCGCTGGCGGCCCAGATCAGGCTGAAGGGCGGCGACCCCGACAGGGACCTGATCCTCGTGAGGAGCAGGGACGGCAGGACCATCGACGAGAGCGACATCGTCGACGCGATGACCGATGAGGTGGCCCTGGCCCTGCTTCCTAGCGTCTACTACCGGAGCGGCCAGCTCCTCGACATGGAGGGGCTGACGGCGGCGGCCCACGACCGCGGCATCGTCATCGGCTTCGACTGCAGCCACTCCGTCGGCGTCGTCCCCCACCGCTTCGACGAATGGAACATCGACTTCGCCTTCTGGTGCAACTACAAGTATATGAACGGCGGCCCCGGCAGCACCGCCAGCCTCTACGTCAACAGGCGCCACTTCGGCGCCTGGCCCGGCCTCGCGGGGTGGTGGGGCCACGACAGGGCGACCCAGTTCGACATGAAGATCGAGTTCACCCCCGCCCGGAGCGCCGGCGCCTGGCAGATCGGGACCATCTCCATGCTCAGCTCCGCCCCCATCGAGGGAGCTGCGCGCCTGACCCTGGAGGCAGGGATGGAGAACATCCGCCGGAAGTCGCTGAGGATCACGGGCTACCTGATGTTTCTGGTGGACGAGCTGCTGAGCCGGCCGCCGTACAACTTCTCGATAGGGACGCCCCGGGAGCCGGAGCGGAGGGGCGGCCACGTAGCGGTGGAGCACCCGACGGAGGCGTTCCGCATCGCCGAGGCGCTGAAGGCCCGGGGCGTCCTTCCCGACTTCAGGCCGCCCAACGTCATCAGGCTGGCGCCGATACCGCTTTACACCAGCTACCACGACGTCTGGAGGGTCGTGCAGCACCTGAAGGAGATCATCGACAACAGGGAGTATGAGCAGTTCTCAAAAACACGGGGAGTCGTCACCTAATGGAGGCATCTCCACCTTTGATCACTACCCTCCCGATCCACCAACCAACAAAGTGAGAAAAAGGAAAGCTTTGCCCCTCGGCTCGGCCGCCTGGGGAACTACTTTCCAAGCAGCTTCAGGGTTTCCCTGCACCAGATGGGCAGGTCCGGGGGGAACCTGCTGGTCACGAGGTTGCCGTCCACCACCACGGCCTCGTCCACGTACTCGCCGCCCGCGTTCTTCACATCCGTGGCCACGGCCCTGTAGCACGTCAGCCTCCTCCCCCGCACCACGTCCGCCTCAATGAGCAGCTGAGGGCCGTGGCAGATGGCGGCGACCACAAGCCCCCTGTCGAAGGCGTCCTTCACCAGCTTCACCAGGCCGGGCCTGATGCGCATCCGGTCCGGGGCCCATCCGCCCGGCACGATGACCGCCTTATACTCGTCCAAGTCGATGTCCTCGGGGGCGGCCGTCGACTTGATCGGCACCCCGTGCTTCCCCTCGTAGGTCTCCCCTGCCTTGGGGCCCACGACGTCGACCTCGAAGCCGGCCTCCTTGAACCGGTAGTAGGGGTAGAGCAGCTCCACGTCCTCGAACCCGTTCTCCACAACTATCAGAACCTTATCCAAAAGGATCACCACGAGGACAACCCAGCGGCGCCCTTATCAACGTTGCGAGGTCGCATGCTCCGGCAGGGCGGTGAACGTTAATAACCGCATCGACGCCTACTATTCAGCGTGGCGTTCATGCGCGTCGCGGTCTACTACAGAAACGACGACATCCGGCTGGAGGAGATGCCCGTCCCCCGCATCGGCGGCGGCGAGCTGCTGCTCAGGGTGATGATGTGCGGCATCTGCGGGAGCGACGTGATGGAGTGGTACCGCATCAGGAGGGCGCCGAGGGTGCTCGGCCACGAGGCCGTCGGCGTCGTCGAGGAGGTCGGCGACGGCGTCGAGAGGTTCAGCCCCGGGGACCGGGTCTTCGTCTCCCACCACGTACCCTGCAACACCTGCCGCCGCTGCCTCAGGGGCGAGCACACCGCCTGCGAGACCCTACACAGGACAAACATCGACCCCGGCGGCTTCGCCGAGTTCGCCCGCGTCCCCCGCATCAACGTCGACCGCGGGGTCTTCCCCCTCCCCCCTGAGACGACCTACGAGGAGGGGGTTTTCATCGAGCCCCTTGCCTGCGTCCTCCGAGGGCAGCGGAGGCTGGGCATCCGCCCCGGCGACACCGTCCTCGTCCTCGGCAGCGGCGTCTCGGGCATCCTCCACATCCAGCTCGCCCGCGCGTTCGGCGCCGCCCGGGTCCTCGCCACCGACATCAACGAGTACCGTCTGAGGGCGGCTGAACGCTTCGGCGCCGACGCCGCCATCGACGCCCGGGGCGACGTCTCCCGCCTCATCCGGGACGCCAACGACGGGAGGCCCGCCGACCATGTGATCGTGAGCACCGCCGCCCTCCCCGCCATAAAGCAATCCCTGCAGTGCGTCGACGACGCCGGCAGGGTCCTGCTCTTCGCGCCCACGCCGCCGGGCGTCGAGCTCCCCCTCGACCTGAACGACCTCTGGAGCCGGCAGCTGACGCTGACGACGAGCTACGCCGCCGCCCCCGCCGACCTCGCCGCCGCCCTCGACCTCATCAGAGCTCGTCGCGTCAGGGTCCGGGAGATGATCACCCATAGGCTGGGTCTGGCGGAGACCGGCAGGGGCTTCAGCCTCGTCGCCGCTGCCGGGGAATCCCTGAAGGTCGTGGTGGAGCCCCAGCGGTAGCCCCGGTCACCGCGCTGGGAGGTCGTAGGCACGCCGCTGGATCGTCTTCGTCACACGCCATAAAACTGTTGCAGAAGCCCCGAGTCCAGCGTGATCAGTTCCGGAAAGGGCTTAATAGCTTGCGGGCTCTGCGCGGGCGTATGGTCTTCACTTCAGGAGGGCTGTGAGGAGCATGTATGCGCCGGCGGCGATGAGGATGGCCGCGTTCAGCTTCCGCATGTGCGGCATGACCCTCATCAGCCTCCGGTGGAGGTACTCCTTCGAGAGGGCGGCCGCGATGGTGACGGGGACCATCAGGGCCCCTGCTCCCAGGCCGTAGATGATGAAGAGGAGGAGGTTCTCGAAGGGGCTGGCGGCGGTGGCGGATTGGAGGACGACGAGGAGGAAGACGGGAAGGGAGCAGCTGAGGGAGGCGAGGGCGTAGGCCACGCCATAGACGTAGAAGGATGCCGGCCCCGAGGCCGCCGGCGGCGCGACGGCGACGTGAGGGAGACGGCTGAACAGGCCGCCCGCGGCCGTGAGGAGGCCGACGGCGAGGAGGCCGAGGCCGATGACGGGGACGAGCACCCCCTCGCTGAGAGGGATGAGCCTGACGGCGAGGGACGGGAGAAAGCCCACGGCGGTGAAGACGGTGAGGAAGCCGGCGACGGTGGCCGAGGCGAAAAGCACGGCCCCGAGCAGCCGCCGCTCCCTTGAGACCTCGGCGCCACGGTCCAGGTAGTAGGCGACGTAGGAGGGCAGCATGGGGAGCGCACACGGCGAGAGGAAGCCGAGGACCCCAGCGGTGAAGGCCAGCCCCGCCTGAGCCACGTCCAGCCCCATGGGTCCACCTACTGGAGCTGCCTTATGAGGCGCTGGAGCTTGTCAAACGGCGTGTAGGCGCCCCTGTACCGGATGACGCCCTCCTTGTCTACGATGATGACCGTGGGCACCTCCGAGACCTCGTAGGTCCGCCCCAGGCCCAGGTCGTGCCCGTGGAACCAGCTGGCGCCCCTCTCGGCGGCCCACTCCTCCGGCGCCGACGGCTGCATGTTCACGTCGACGTCGATGGAGACGATGACGACCTCCTCGATCTCCCCTAGCCGCTTGAACACCTCGAGCTGGCTCTGGCAGAAGCCGCACCAGGTCGTCATGAACTCGACGACGACCACCTCGCCCCTGTGCTCGCTGAGGACGAAGCGCCCTCCGTTCACGCCGTCGACCGCGAAGTCCACGGCCCGCTTCCCCACGGTGACGCCCCGATCGGACTCGCCCC
>QMXQ01000105.1 GCA_003662205.1 Candidatus Bathyarchaeota archaeon | reverse complement strand
CCTCGAACTCGGCGCCCGTGATGATCCGGGCGAGCTCTATCGCCGTCGCCGTGTGGAGGGTCAGCCTGCTCGTCGTGAAGTCCGAGACACCGTCGGCGAGGGAGCACCAGAGGACGAGGTTGTCCGCCGTGTGGAGGTCGACGGCGGCGCCCGTCCTCAATTGTTCGGTCAGGGAGCTGGCCGCCTCGGCGCCCACCTTCTCCGCGGGCTTCCCCCTCTCCCCGAGGGCGTCGGCCCCCAGGAACGTCCTCGGCTCGGTCTCGGCCCAGAGGCAGATGAAGCTGCCCGGAGACCGGGGCGCCTCCCTCAGGACGGCCTCGGCCGCCCGGGCCTGCCTCTCCGCCACATGGCCGGGGAGTCTGCCGCAGCGGGAGATTCCCCTGACGATGTCCACCCGCTTCGGCTTCTCGACCACCAGGGGGCTCAGCTGATCGATGGAGTTGATTGAGGCTTCTACGATGCCGCCGCCCTTCGGGTAGAACCCCTCCCGGCGGACGGTCAGCTCGCCCTCGAACCCCATCCGCCTGAGGGCTTCCCAGACCACCCGGTCCAGCGTCGGGACCGGGGGCGACCACCTGACAGCGGTGCCGCCCACGACCCTGAGCCTGACGGGGGAGTCGGCGAAGGCGGCCACGGGCGCGACGCACTGCAGCAGCATGCTGATGCTGCCGGCGGTGCCGATGTCGAAGCTGTAGCTGCCTCCCCGGGGCGTCCGGGGGTGGAACTCGATCTCCCTGGAGCCGAGGCTGAGGCCCCGGGTGTCGGCGTCGCATATCTCTGCCACCGCCCTCAGCGTCGTGAGGTGCTGCGGCCTCAGCCCCGGGGGCCTCCGTCCCGCCCTGATGTTGCGCACCCTCACGGGGACGCCCATGACGGCGCTGTAGGTGGTGGCCATCCGGAGGAGCTGCCCGCCCCCCTCCATCATGGAGCCGTCCACGTCGATCATGGGCGGTCCTCCTCAGGCTTCGGCTCCTCCGCAGAACCGGGTGACGTACTCGACGGCGACGCGCCCGGCGCGGGCCAGGGCATCGTCGTCGATCTGGGGGACGCCGCAGACGAGCATCAGCACGTTCTCCGTCCCCTCCGTGATCTTGCACGCCTCCGCGTCCCTGTAGGGGTAGATGGCGATGAGCTTCTCCCCGTCATCGACGACCGCCTCCCCGCCCCGGAGGACGACCGGCCTCTCCATGCCGATGCCGAGGAACTCCTCGCCCGCCTCCGCCTCCCTCATCAGCGGCTCCCCCGCCAGCCCGTCCTCGTCGAAGGCGGCGAGGGCGACGGCGGTCTCGATGGACGCGAGGTTGTACGCGTCCACCAGCGTGTTGATCCGGGGGAGGGGTCGGCCGCGCAGCACCCGCCTGATGAGGGCCTCGGAGGCGGGCCTCGTCTTCGTCGGGTCGACGCCGATCCTCCAGAAGAAGTCGCGGTACGCCCTGAACCGGGGGTGCTCCCTCAGCTCATCCAGGGTCCACCGCGACCTGACCCGCTCGACGACCTCCGCCTTGAAGCGCTCCAGCTCGGGGTGGCTCCGCCTGACCTCCACGCCCCTGACGCGGATCACACGCGCCGCCAGCTCCGGGAACCGCGCGCTCAGCCCTAGATTGACCCTCAAAAACATCCGCGCTCCTCCTGAGATCCTCCGGGGAGGCGGCTCAGCGCCTCCGGTTGTTAACGGTGTCAGTCTTCGCCAGGTCCCTGATGCGCCCCTCCCCGTCGATCTCCTTGAGGAATCGGTAGACCTCCTCGGGGACGAGGACCCGCCAGTCCTCGCCGGCGAGGATGCGTCGCCTGATCTCCGTCGCCTCGTACTGGCCCCGCTTGTGCAGCCTTATGCCGCGCACCTCGTATCCCGCCTCCATGAGGAGCCTCCTCGTCAGCGGCTGGTTGGTGTAGACGATGTCGAACTTGGGCGTCTGGGACTCGACCTGGGAGACCCAGACCCTGTGGGCGGGGGCGTCGGGGATGGGTATGAGCATGTAGCGCCGGCGGTCGACGCCAGCGGCGTCCAGGGCCCGCTGGATCATCTCGATGCGCTCCCCCGCCGTGAAGGGGTTGTCGGGCTCGTGGCTCATCTGGGCGCTGCCCACGACGATGACCAGCTCCTCAGCCTCCTCCAGGATCGTCCTCACGGCGTGGAGGTGGCCGTAATGGAACGGCTGGAACCTCCCGACGAAGAGGGCGCGCTTGAACACCTTTTCACCGCCTCCCCTTAGCTTGTTCAAAGGGATGGATGAACTCCGCTTTAACGTTATCTCCTTCTAATGGAGACGGGCCCGAGCAGATAAAAGCCAACGCCAGGGGAAAAGACGCCGAGCGGAAAGTTGGCGATGTTCACAGCGCGGTGGGCCGGCTCAAGGAGGCAGGATGAGGCTGACGAGAAAGGCGGGGCCGAGTAGAGCGTGAAGGGCATCTGCACCGCTCTACCTCAACTAGTTATTTAAAGTCAAGGCGGGTTAACCAATACCAAACATCCGGAGCGTCGCGATGGAGGGCGAAGTGAAGTTTCTACACCTCAGCTGGAGGGATGTCCAGCGGCTCGCTGAGGAGGTGGCCGAGAGGGTGCGGGGCAGCGGCTTCAGGCCTGATGTGGTCGTCGCCGTCAGTCGCGGCGGCTTCGACCCCGCTCGCATCCTCTGCGATCAGCTTTCGGTCCGGCGGCTCGCCAGCCTCCAGATCGAATACTACACCGATGTCAACAGGAGGCGGGGCGCCCCCGAGGTCGTCTTCCCCCTCAACGCGGACGTCTCCGGTCTGAGGGTCCTCGTCGTGGACGACGTCTCGGACTCGGGGGATTCGCTTAGGGCGGCCAGGGATCACGTGCTCGGACGGGGAGCCTCGGAGGTGAGGGTCGCAACCCTCCACGTCAAGCCTTGGAGCAGATTCAGGCCCGACTACTATGCCGAGGAGGTCGACGCCTGGGTCGTCTACCCCTGGGAGCCGAGGGAGACCCTGATCTCGATGGCGGGGATGCTGAGGGATGAGGGGCTCAGCCCCTCTGAGGTGAGGCGCAGGCTCATCGAGAAAGGGTTCAGCCCCGAGCTGGTCTCCAGGCTCCTTCAAGGGTCCTCGAAGACGTAGAGGTCCTCGTCGTAGCGACGGTCCCCCCAGGAGGCGCCGGGCGGCGCGCGCCTGAGCCTCTTCCGGTGGAGGTGGGCCGACAGCCTCCGGTTCGCCTCCTCGACGCTCAGAGCGGGGTCTCGAAGCAGGGAGAGGGGGACATCCACCCCCAGGGGGCGCGCCGGTATGACGTGCCTCGTGGCCTTGAAGATGAAGACCTGTCCCCTCCTCGCGACGTCGATGACCTCCTCCTTCCCGATCACGGGGGGGCAGATGACGGCGTCCACCTCTCCCTCCGCGAGCTTCTCCTCCGCGCTCCGCTCAGTCTCATAGTCCACCGTGGACCCCATGGCCCTAAGCCTCAGCTCCAGCTCCCTCAGGGCGGATAAGGCGGGCAGGAGGCCGGGTCGAGGCGCCACCAGATCAAAGCTCGAATCCTTGAACCGGATCGCCGACGCGGCGCCGGAGGACCTGGAGGCCCCGCGAGGTGGGCGCGGGTCTAGCCTCAGTCCCAGGTCCTCAGCCACTTCGGCTGCCTTCCGCGCATCCAGGGGCCTGACCGTCCTGCACCAGCGGTCGACCTTGATCTCGGGGTTCATGTAATCGACGAGGCAGGTGCAGGCGAACCGGCACCCCAGGAGGCGCAAGGCCTTGACCCGGTGCATGCCATCAAGGACCACCAGCGTCTTCCTGTCGACGATGACGGGCGCCCTGAGGACGCCATCCTCCTCGATCCGGCGGGTGAGGGCTTCGAGTATATCGGGAATGGTCTCCTCGTGGAGGAGAAGCCTGCCGGTCTCCACGAGGGCGATATCCAGCCTGAGACCTTCTCCGCGGCTTATGGAGTAGGCGATGGGAAAGGCGCGACTCATATGCCTCTACAGAAGTAAAGCGGACTCGATATATGTTTAATGGGCTCAGTCAAACCCGCCGGAGAGCAGGCGCCCCACCCTGGAGGCCGAATCGACGACGAGGCGGGCCTCCCTGAGCCGGCTCCCCCTGTCCCCGCCCCCGTCGGAGGAGCAGCTCTCGATGAGCCTCTCGACCCGTATGAGGTACCTGAGGAGGGGGTCCCCGCCGTCCACATCGGCCTCCGAGGCCCCCCTCACGATCCTCTCCAGAAGCTCTCGATCGCCCAGCGCGTGATAGAGGGCCGACTGGGCGTGCCTCATGGCGGAGACGCAGAGGGGCCCCCAGAGGCGCGACGCCTCAGCCTCCCTCAGGTCGATCTCGGCCTCCCTGAGGTGCCTCAGGGCCCAGCCGATGCCGTAATCGTTAGCGGAGAACATACCCCATCAGCCAGGCAGATTTCGTCCGAACATGGGCCTCAGAATCCATATCTCAGCGTCGGAGAAGCCCATCGGTCCTTTACCCGCGGCTATTGGGCTGAGGCCTGCTCGATCTTCACGATCCTCGTGATGTACCCTGCGATCTTGTTCCTCAGCCTCTTCGAAACCTCCAGCCCTATCTCCTTGAGGAACTGCTTGTTCCGCTCGAACTCCGGGCTGAAGCTCCTTGGATACTTGTCCACGAGATCGTTGGAGATGCGCTTCACCAGCTCCGTCCGCACCTTACCCACGGGCAACACCACACCTGACCATCAGTCCACGCTGCCAGTGCTGATATGGAGATGCACCCCCGTATTAAATATTGCCTTTGAGGATAGGCCCCGCCGCATACAGCGTCCCCACTCTTCCGGTCTCCGACCGGCTGATTCATACGGGCGAAAGAGGGCTGAACTTTAGCCACCTGGCTGAAATAGCCGGAAGTATTAAATATTTCCCGATAAGAGAAGTGAAAATAGAAGGGTGTACCATGACAGGCGAGATAAAAGTTGCGCCCATGCACAAGCTGATTAAACGGGCGGGGGCGGCCAGGGTGAGCGAGGAGAGCGCCATCGCCCTCGGCAAGGCCCTTGAGGAGGTCGGCCTGAAGGTGGCGAAGGAGGCCATCGACTTCGCCAGGCACGCCGGGCGGAAGACCGTCAAGGCGCGGGACATAGAGATCGCCGCGCAGAAGGTCCTCAGCCGATAGGGTAATATACCTCCCCCACGGGCGACTTAAGTTGAAGTAGAATGCCTCTTCTCAGATGCGACGTAGCCGTCGTCGGCGCCGGCCCCGCCGGGAGCATGGCCGCCCGGGCCGCAGCGGAGCACGGCGTGCACGTCATCCTCATTGAGGAGCACCCCGAGGTGGGGCGCCCCGTGTACTGCGCGGAGGGTCTCAGCCTCAACGGCTTCGTGGACGCCGGGCTGAAGCCCACCCCCGAGATAGTGAGCCAGGAGATCGTCAAGGTACGCGTCTACGCGCCGAACAAGAGGTACCTGGAGCTCACCAGCTCGGACTGGGTCGGGTACACCATAAACAGGGACGTCTTCGACCGCGCCCTCTCGGAGAGGGCCGTCGAAGCCGGGGCCGAGCTGATGACAGGGACGAGGGCGACGGGGGTGGTCAAGGAGGGCGGCGTTGTCTCCGGCGTCGTGGCCCATCGCGGCGGCGAGACGGTCAGGATCGAGGCGAAGGTCGTCGTCGGCGCCGACGGGTACGCCTCCACCGTCCGCAAGTCGGCGGGGCTGGGCAGGTGGTACCCCGACATCGTCACATGCGCCCAGTTCAAGCTAGGGGACCTGAGCCTAGACGAACCGGAGGTGAACGAGTTCCACCTCGGGTCAAAGGTCGCGCCCGGCGCGTACGCCTGGGTCTTCCCCAAATCCCAGGAGGTGGCAAACGTGGGCCTCGG
>QMXQ01000104.1 GCA_003662205.1 Candidatus Bathyarchaeota archaeon | reverse complement strand
GGGTCCGGTTCAGGTAGCCCCGCATGATCCGCTTGCCTCGGATGGACTGCTGGCCGACGGAGCCCATCATCTGCCCTATGTTGAGGCTGGACCCCCTGGCCCCGCTGCGGGTCATGACGATGCCCGCGTTGGGCAGCTCCAGCCCCTCCTCGACGATCTCTCCCGCCTTGTCCCTCGCCTTGGCGAGCTCGTTCATCACTTGGATCTCGAAGGTCTCCTGCAGGGTCTGGCCCGGCAGCCTCTTCAGCCTGCCCGTCTTGAGCTCCTCTATCAGGGTCTCCACGTTCTTCTCCATCTGCTTCAGGACCCTGCTGATCCTCCGCTGTTCCCTGACGCTGATCTCCAGTTCGTCGAGGGCGTAGGTGAAGCCCTTGAGGGAGAGGAACTCGTTGATGAGGCGGCAGATGGAGTTGAGGAAGTCGTGGCCGACGTCGGTGCCGTAGTCCTTGATGATGCGGTGGAAGATGGTCTCCGCCTTCTCGGCGCCGATGCTGTTCTTGTCGATGACGCCGGTCTTGAGCCTCCCCTGCCTGATGATGACGTAGGCGTCGTAGGGGCACTCCTCCCTCATGCACTCGGGGCAGTGGCGGCAGATGTTGGCCCGGGAGACGAAGTTGAAGTCCTCGGGCAGGTAGAGGCTGAAGATGTCCTTCCCCGACCAGAGGGGCTCGGGCTCCTTCACCGTCGGCTCGGGGGCGGGGCCGTCGTAGCCCGTGGCGGCGAGGAGCTTCCCCACCTCGTCGGCGGTGAGCATCGTCTCCCGCCTGGTGAGGAGGTAGGCGCCCGTGATGAAGTCCTTGGTGGCGCCGATGATGGGCGCGCCATAACGCGGCGACAGGATCTGGTCCTGCACCTGCATGAGCAGCCGGGCCTCGGTCTGGGCCTCCTTGCTCTGGGGGATGTGGAGATTCATCTCGTCCCCGTCGAAGTCGGCGTTGTAGGGCGGGCAGACGGCGAGGTGCAGCCTGAAGGTCTTGTAGGGGAGCACCTTGACCCTGTGGGCCATAATGCTCATCCTGTGGAGGGTCGGCTGCCGGTTGAAGAGGGCGATGTCCCCGTCCTTCAGGTGGCGCTCCACGATGAAGCCGGGCTCGATGGCCTCGGCTATCTTCTCCCGGTCCGCGACGAACTCCAGCCTGATCCGCTTGTTGTCGGGGCGGATGATGTAGAGCGCCCCCGGGTGCTTGTAGGGGCCGTTGATGATGAGCTTCCTCATCTCCTCGATGTTCCTCTCGGTGACCATGTCGGGGACGGTGAGGCGGACCGCGATGTACACGGGGACTCCGACCTCGTTGATATCGATGTTCGGGTCGGGCGAGATGACGGTCCGCGCCGAGTAGTCCACCCGCTTCCCGGACAGGTTGCCCCTGAACCGCCCCTCCTTACCCTTCAGCCTCTGGGCGAGGCTCTTCAGCGTCCGCCCCGACCGGTGGCGGGCCGGCGGGATGCCTGAGACCTCGTTGTTGAAGTAGGTGGTGACGTGGTACTGGAGCAGCTCGGAGAGGTCCTCGATGATGAGGGTCGGCGCGCCGGCCTCGATGTTCTCCTTCAGCCGCTGGTTGATCCTGATGATGTCGACGAGCTTGTGGGTCAGGTCGTCCTCCGCCCTGATGCCCGACTCCAGGATGATGCTGGGGCGGACGTCGACCGGCGGCACCGGGAGCACTTGGAGGATCATCCACTCGGGCCTGGCCACCTCGGGCTCGAAGCCGAGGAGCCTTAGATCGTCGTCCCCGATGCGCTCGAACCACTCCCGGATCATGTTCGGCGTGAGCCGGCGGCTCACCTCCTCGGTCACCGTCTGGTCGTCGGACTCGACCTCCTCCTGCTCGACCTCGTAGAAGCTGGTGGGCTTCGCGAACTTGATGACCGACTGGACCATGCCGCAGTGGGGGCACTCCTTGAACCGCTTGTACTTCTTCGCCCTCTTCAGTATCTCGTTCGCCGTCTCGTCGGTGACCTTGCCGAAGAGCCGCTTCTCCTCCTCCTGCTTCCTCCTCATCTCCTCGATCTCGTCGTCGGGGAGGAGTATCCTGCCGCAGCTCCTGCAGGTCACCGAGAGCAGCCTGTATATGTGCTTCGCCGCCTCGACGTGGATGACGGGGACCGCGAGCTCGATGTGGCCGTAGTGGCCGGGGCAGTTGATGGCGATGTTGCCGCAGGTGCGGCAGCGCTGGCGGGGCTCCAGGGTCCCCAGCCTCCCGTCCATGAGGCCGCCGGAGATGGGGGCGCCGTCCTCGTCGTAGGTGTCGGAGGTCTGGATCTCGACGACGGAGAGCTTCCGGATCTCGTCGGGGGAGAGGATGCCGAACCTGATGGCGTCTATGACCTTCGACATCCTCACACCTCCTTCGCCAGCTTCAGCGACGGCGACAGGCACAGGCTCTGGAGCTCCTGGAGCAGGAGCTTGAACGCGTAGGAGACGGTGATGGGCTCGACCTCGCTCTTCTCCTCGCAGAGGGGGCAGACGTACTTCCGCTGCCTGATGTCGTAGTAGGCGAGCTTGCCGCACCGCTCGCAGACGTAGAGGGTGTACGCGTCCGACTCCTCAAGGAGCCTGTCCTTCAGCAGCATCGCGGCCCCGTGGCCCACGAGGGCGTCCCTCTCCATCTCCCCGAACCTGAGGCCGCCGCCCCTCGCCCGGCCCTCCGTCGGCTGCCTGGTGAGCATCTGGACCTGGCCCCGGGCCCGGGCGTGGATCTTGTCGACCACCATGTGGTGGAGCTTCTGGTAGTAGATGACGCCGATGAATATCTCGCTCTCGAACTTCCGGCCGCTGAGGCCGTCGTACATCAGCTCGCGGCCGCTCGGCTGGAAGCCCAGCTCCTTCAGCGTCTCCCTCAGGGACTCCATGCCCTCGTTGCTGAAGGGGGTTCCGTCGACCACCTCGCCGCGTAGGGCCGCCGCCTTCCCAGCGATGGATTCGAGGAACTGGCCGACGGTCATCCTCGACGGGAAGGCGTGGGGGTTGATGATGACGTCGGGTACGGTGCCGTGGGCGCTGAAGGGCATGTCCTCCTGCGGGATGACCATGCCGATGACCCCCTTCTGGCCGTGGCGGGAGACGAACTTGTCGCCGAGCTCGGGGACCCGGTGGCTGCGCACCTTCACCTTCACGAGCTGGGAGCCCTCGATGTCCTTGGTGATGAAGACGGAGTCGACGACCCCCTCCTCGGTCGGCCTCACGCCGATGGAGGTGTCGCGGAGCTGGGGCCCCCTCACCTCGAAGCCCCGGTACTCCTCCATGAAGCGAGGCGGGCTGGTGCGGCCGATGAGGATGTCGCCGCCCTTCACCACCGCCTCGGTGGATACGAGTCCGTCCTCCTCCAGCAGCCTGTACGCCTCGGCGCCGTGGTAGCCGCGGATGCCCGCCTCGGGGATGGTGAGCCTGTCCTTGGCGCCGCCGAGGTACTGCTTGCACTCCGCCTTGTAGATGCGGTAGAAGCTGGAGTGGCCGAGGCCCCGCTCGATGCTCGACCTGTTGAAGATGAGGGCATCCTCCATGTTGTAGCCGTTGGAGCTGAGGACGGCGACGACGAAGTTCTGCCCCGAGGGCCGCTCGTTGTACCCGATGATCTCCATCGGCTTCGTCCCGGTCAGCGGCTTCTGGAGGTAATGGAGCAGGTGGCCCCGGGTGTCCGTCCTGTCCCGGTGGTTGAGCGCGTACACGCCGGGGGCCTGCTTCGCCATGGCCGCCTCGTAGGTGTTCCTCGGCGACTGGTTGTGCTCGGCGTAGGGGATGATGGACGCCGTGACGCCGAGGATGGTGTAGTTGCATATCTCTAGGTGGGTGTGCTCCTCCGTCACCTTGGTCGGGTCCACGGCGATGTACGCGTTCTCCTCCTCCTCGGCGTCGAGATACTCGATGATCCCCTCCCTGATGAGGTCGCTCCACTGCCACCGCCCGGTCTGGATGTTGCGGACGTGCCTCGCCTTGAGGAGGGGCCTCCCCTCCCTGACGATGATGAGGGGCCGCCGGATGCGCCCTTCGTCGCAGTTGACGTAGATCTCGTTGTGCCCGGGGTAGTAGGCGATGTTGACCTCGCCGCTGATCTCCCCCCGGCGGCGCATCTCCCTCACCGTCTCGACGAGCTCGTCGGGCGATGTGGTGTAGCCGAGGAGGTAGCCCTCGACGAAGAGCTTGGCGCCCTCGTGCCTCAGCCGCTCGTCGGCCAGCTTCGCGGGGATGATGCCCAGGTGGAGCAGCGTCCTCTTGACCTTCTCCGCGTCCGTGCCCACGGAGACGCTTGCCATGAGGGCGAGGTTCTTCACCAGCCCGCAGTTGGCGCCCTCGGGCGTCTCGTTGGGGCAGAGCCTCCCCCAGTGGGTCGAGTGGAGGTCCCTCGCCTCGAAGTTGGGCTGGCTCCTGCTCAGGGGCGACTGGAGCCGGCGGAGGTGGCTCAGGGTGGAGAGGGTGTTCGTCCTGTCCAGCAGCTGGGTCATGCCGACGCGGCCGCGCCGCCAGTTGCCCGTCGCGAGGGCGTGCTGGAGGCGGCTGGTGATGATGCCGGGGCGGACGGCGGCGGAGATAAGGACCCCCTTCCTCCGGCTGCTCATCCGCCGGAACTGGTATCGCATATCCCGGTAGAGGCTCCAGAAGGCGCTGCGGAAGAGCTCCGCGAGGAGGGGCCCCGCAAGCTTGATCCGCTTGTTCTTGAGGTGATCCTTATCGTCCTCCTCCCGCCGGCCGAGCTTCAGCTCTATGATGCGGGAGGCCATCTCCCCGAGGAATATGGCCTTGTCGAGCCGATCCTTGGGCTCCCTGCCGATGTGGGGGAGGAGGTTGCGGTCTATGATGGCCTCCGCCCGCTTCATCCTGAACTCCTTGACCTGGCCGAAGGCGACCCGGTTCCCGATGTAGAGGATGGCGTCCTCGACGGTCTGGACGTTGGCAGCGGCCCTGAAGGAGGTCTCCAGCTCGTTCAGGACGTCGTCGTCCAGGGAGACCATCTCGGCGACCTCGCGGTCCGTCTCCACGCCCAGCGCCCTCATGATGATGACGAAGGGGACCGGCACGGGGACGCCGGGGATGGAGACGACTATCTCCCCCTTCGACTTGAGGGCCATCTCGATGCGCGCGCGGAAGCCGACCGTCGTCGAGAAGACCTTGCCCCGGTAGACCGGCTTGGAGCCGCGGTTGTCGACCTCGATGAGCACCCGGTTGGGCGCCAGGTCCTCCAGGGAGACGATGACGCGCTCCGAGCCGTTGACGATGAAGTAGCCCCCGACCTCGTTGGGGTCCTCGCCGATGCGGACGAGGTCCTCCGGGGTGTGCCTGGACAGGAGGCAGAGATCCGACTTCACCATGATGGGCAGGTCGCCTATGTTGACGCGCTCCAGGGTCTCCCGGCCACCCTCGTTGAGAATGATGTCCAGGTAGAGCGGCGCCGCATAGGTCAGATTCCTGATCCTTGCCTCTCGCGGATAGACTTTGCGGACGGTGCCGTCCACCTCCACCACCCGGGGCTCCTCCACCTCGATGGTGCCGAACTTGATGTCATAGGTGTGACCCGGCACCTCGATGGTGATACCCTGAATCTCATCGATGATCCGCTGAAGCGTGTTCTGGACGAAGTCGTTATAACTCTCCAGATGCTGCTTCACCAGCCCCTCCTCGGCGAAGAAGGCTTTCATAACCTCCCAATAATCCTGATCTCTGAGAAGCACTCTTTTCACCTCTATACAAGACTGAGCGGACATTTGATGGAGAATACGGACTCTTGAATCATCCTAATTAAACTCGCTTCCCCCTCTCTCTGGTGTTTTTCATCCGACTCAAAAGCCGTCTTAACCCAGCAAAGGCTATAGTGTAGGTCGAGCACTTGCTAAT
>QMXQ01000103.1 GCA_003662205.1 Candidatus Bathyarchaeota archaeon | reverse complement strand
CCGTGTTGCGTTGAAGGCTCGGGGTCGTGCCATCAGCACGGCTGTCGACGTGGCTGAGGTCACGAGGAGCAGGTTCATGAGGGACCTCGCCGTGGAGCGGGTGGAGATCGGCACCGAGGAGCTAGAGTCAGCCGAAGGCGGAACAAGAAACGTCAGCACAATAACAATCACCCTAAAAAAGGAAACCTAAACAGTTCCCTGAGACACGCGCCTTTCTCAGGTTATCCTCTATCGCTGTTTTGGGAGTGTGGGAGTATATTGAAATAGAGGACCACGTCAATAAAATGCTGTTCAAAAGGTTGAGAGCCGGAAATGAGCGGTGTTCGGCATAACCTGCCTCCGGAGATCATCGGGCGCGGCACCTGGTACGACAAAGCAGCCAAAGAGCTGATAGAGCGGGAGAGGCGTCTGGGGCGGAGCCTCGACCTGATAAGGACGGAGAGCGGCCTCGGGGCCTCCGGGTTCCCCCACATCGGGAGCCTCGGCGACGCCCTCAGGAACTACGCGGTCGCGATGGGCGTCCAGGTCCAGGGTTACAACTCGGAGTTGATCGCCTTCTCCGACGACAAGGACGGCCTCAGGAAGGTCCCCGCGGGGCTGCCCAAGGATCTGGAGCGGTGGCTCGGCTACCCCGTCTCCGACATACCTGACCCCATGGGGGACTGCCACGAGAGCTTCGGCGCCCACATGACCTCGCTCCTCCTCGACGCCCTCGACACCTGCGGCGCCGAGTACACCTTCAAGTCGGGGGCTAAGGTCTACGAGGAGGGCGTCCTAAACGACGAGATCCTCGCCCTCATGGAGAACGCCGAGAGGGTCGGCGAGATCATCAAGGAGGAGATCGGACAGGAGAAGTACCTCGAAGCCCTCCCCTACTTCCCGGTCTGCGAGAGCTGCGGCCGCATCTACACCACCCATGCGTACAAGTATCTCCCCGAGGAGCACAAGGTGCTCTACCGCTGCGCGGGGATGGAGGTGAAAGGCAGGTGGCTCGAGGGGTGCGGCTACGAGGGGGAGGTCGACGTCCTCGCAGGCAAGGGGAAGCTGAGCTGGAAGGTGGAGTTCGCCGCCAGGTGGAGGGCGCTGGACATCCGCTTCGAGGCCTACGGGAAGGACATCGCCGACTCCGTCAGGGTGAACGACCGCATATGCAGGGAGATCCTCGGCTACGAGCCCCCCATGCACGTCCAGTACGAGATGTTCCTCGACCGGGGCGGCAAGAAGATCTCAAAGTCCGCGGGCAACGTCTTCACCCCCCAGGTCTGGTTCAGGTACGGCTCGCCCCAGTCCCTCAACCTGCTGATTTTCAAGCGGTTCGTGGGCGCCAAGAGCGGCTCCGTCGAGGACATCCCCCCCCACATGGACGAGCTCGACGACCTCGAGGACGTCTACTTCGGCAGGGTGAAGGTGAAGGACCCGAAGGAGCGGGCCAAGCTCTCCGGCCTCTACGAGTACTGCTGGATGCTGAAGCCGCCGGAGGAGCCGAGCGTCCACATCCCCTACAACCTGATGACAAACCTCGCCATGGTGGCGCCGAAGGGGGCCGAGGCCAGGTTCATCAGGGAGAAGCTGCGGGACTACGGCTACCTGGATCAGGGGGATCGGGGGCTGGAGGACCGCATCAGGTACGCGCTGAACTGGTCAGGGACTTCGGTGAGACTAGCGTGAAGGCGGTCACCCTCACCCCGCAGGAGGCGGAGGCGGTCAAAGCCCTCATGGACGCCCTCAGAGCCGCCGAAGGCGAGGACGAGTTCCAGAGCGCCGTCTTCGACGTGGCCCGGGCGGCGGGGATGCGGCCCGGGAAGCTGTTCCGCGTCCTCTATCAGATCCTGCTCGGGAGGCCGCAGGGGCCGCGGTTCGGCCCCTACGTCGTCGCGATGGGGAAGGAGAGCGTCATAAGGGAGCTGGAGAAGACTGTGAGCGGCCGGTAGCCCCGATGAATGGAGCTATCTTGAGAGGAGGATTATAGCGAGGAGGGCGAAGAGGAGTCCGGCGCCTTTCGCCGGCGTCAGCCTCTCGCCCATCACGAGGAACCCTATGATGCTTGAGAGGGCGATGTTCATCCCGTAGATGGGGACGA
This sequence comes from Candidatus Bathyarchaeota archaeon, assembly GCA_003662205.1. GTDB lineage: Archaea > Thermoproteota > Bathyarchaeia > TCS64 > TCS64 > B46-G15. Next base: position 3,750 of record QMXQ01000103.1, on the reverse strand, counting down.
CGGAGGAGATGGGGCCGAGCTCAAGGGCCTTGTAGTAGGAGATGATGGCGACGGCCAGCACCGCCCCCGCGGCGTAGAGCATCAGCGAGGGGCGATCCAGGGAGAGGTGATCCAAGAAGTTGTATCCCTGGGCCTTGGCCACGACGAAGGCCAGGGAGCAGAGGATGGCGTTGGTGACGGTGACCGCGACGTACGCCGGTATCTCCTTCATCGCCGTCTTCACCAGGGGGGGCATGAAGCTGTAGAAGACGAGTGAGATCAAGACCCAGATCAGCCAGTGCAAGAGCGAGACCTCCGCGATAACTCGACGTGAAAGATATAAAAAATGGAGGTGGGGCTAGGCGTAGGGCTTTCCGCCCCTGCCCCACGAGGCCTTGTCGATGTCCTGGATGATCACCGTAACCGCCTCGGGCGGGCACCCGCACGCCTCGCAGATCGCCTTCGTCACCAGCTCGATGGTCTTCGCCTTGGTCGCGTTGTCCCTGCCCTTCCACCACTTTATGTAATTAAGTGGCATCCGTTTTGAATTGTATCTCAACAAGGGGCATACAGACACCGCGGAATAAGCGGCTCCAGACGATAAGAAGCTTTCCAGGGGAGAGGCGGGCTCAAAACTCAAGATCCTCATCACAGGTCAGAGGGGCATGAACGTCATCGCCCGCCGAATAGGACTAAGGCGACAGCTTTGAAAAACGTTGTGGAGCCGCCTTGGATCCTTATATACGTTAACTTTTCACTGTATATTATTGAAGGTGAGAAAGTGTCTGAACCGGCGGATTTCGTTGGCTACTGCGGCCTGTACTGCAACGCTTGCGGCATACGGCAGGGGAAGATCAAGGAGGCGGTTCAAAACCTCAGGAAGGTGATGGGCGCCTACGGGTTCGACAAGATCATGCCTGAACTCGCTGAATGGGAGCCGTCCTTCAAGCACTACGGCGAGTTCGAGCAGGTCTTGACGGGGCTGGTCAATCTTTTCGGCGACTGCCCGGGCTGCTACGCGGGCGGGGGAGATCCCGGCTGCAAGGTGCGGCGGTGCGCCCAGCAGAGGGGGTATAAAACATGTGCCGAGTGCCCCGACGTGCAGGAGTGCGAGAAGATACTGGAGCACGTGAAGGGGGATCCGACTCGGAGAGCCGTGCTTGAGGAGATCAAGGAGATGGGCCCTGAAAAATGGGCGGAGAAGATGCAGGAGAAGGGCTTCTCCTACCTGCAGACGTGATCACAGGAGGGGCAGGAAGAGGCGCACCGCGATGAAGAGCAGGTATGCAGCAGCCGTCGCGGCCGCCGCCCTGGTCCTGGAGCTCTTGTAGTTGATGGAGACGGTCACGACGGTCAGAGCGAACGTCCAGAGCCCGAAGATCGTGAAGACGGCGATCAGGCCGCTCAGGAGGCGCATGGCGAGGGACAGGCCGAGCACCCGGGCCGCGATGAGGCTGGAGACCTCCCCTCGCGGGATGGAGTATGCGTCGAGGAGCCTGAGGATCTGCTGGAAGAGGAGAGGGATAGAGGCGAACCCTGTGAGTGCAAACGTTCTCCTCAGACTCCCATTTCCCGCGAGGAGCGACGCGAACAGGTGGAGGAGCACCGAGGAGATCAACCAGCCGGCGGTGACCCTAAGGCCCTCGCGCAGCGCGTAGAAGGTCATGACATTCCTCCTAAACACCTCCACATCGATCGCACCTCCAGGCCGCATGAATCTGCTCGACCTGGAAAGCTCAGGAGGCTTAATGTCTAGCTTCGAGGCATAGCCGAGGCCGGCCCACGCCGAGAGGGATGCTAGCAGGAGGATGAGAATCACCCCCTTCCAGAGGTCTTCCCCCCGGATGGACTCGAACGCCTTTCTGGGGGAGGTTATGCACCACCAGATCTGGCTGAGGAAACCGTTTTTCCCTTCACTCATACCTCAGGGCCTCCACGGGGTTCAGGTTCGCCGCTCTCCAGGCAGGGTAGAGCCCGGATGCGGCGCCTGTGATGACGGAGAACGCCACCACTGCGACGCCGACGCCGAGGGAGGGTGCCGCGGTGAGGGTGATATTGAGGCTGATCTGGGCCATCGACGAGACTACTTGGCTCAGGGCGACGCCGAAGAGGACGCCGATGACGCCTCCGAGGAAGCCGGTGATCAGTGCCTCGGAGAGGAACATGAGGAGCACGTCGCGGCTCTTGGCGCCGATGGCTTTCAGTATTCCTATCTCCCGGGTTCTCTCCATGACGGAGATGGTCATGGTGTTGATGATGCCGACGCCGGCGACCACCAGAGATATGGCGGAGACCCCCCCGAGGACCGCCTCGATGGTGCCCGTCACCCTGCCAACGGTCTCCCTGACGAAGCCGGCTGAGATGACCACGACATCCTCCCCCAGCGCCTCCTCGATGGCATCGACGACGCCGTCCACCGTCTCTATGCTGTCCGCCTCCACGGCGATACGCGTCAGCTCGCTCCCCATCTCGAACAGCTGCTGCGCCGAGCGGAGGGTAATGAAGACGACATCATCCGTAGAGGTGATCATCGCGCCGCCGACCTCGGCGAGGACCCCGGCGACCCTGAAGGTCATGGTCCTCACCTCGCTGTCAAGGTTCGCCTCCACGATGACCCGGTCTCCGACCTCCGCTATCGGCTCCTCCTCGCCGGGCGGGCATGCTATATTAGCTCCCAGAACCGCAGAGACAGCGTCGCTCCGCCTCAGGAACCGCCCCTCCTCAACCTCGATGTTCTTCACCACCCGGAGGTATTCGTCCGGGATGACGCCGACCACCCGGACATAGTCCGAGTGGCTTCCGATCTTTACAAGGGCGGTCCTATCGATGACGGGCGTTACGAGGGCGACATGAGGGATCTTCTTGATCGTCTCCACATCACGCCACGTCAGCCTGCCGCCTCCGCCGAAGCCGCTGATCGAGACGGAGATGGAAGTTGGCCCGAGCAGCTCCAGCTCCTCGTTGATCTCCCGGCTCATACCTTGGGTTACGGAGACCAAGGCGGTGATGGCCGCGCCGCCTATTAGAATGCCGATAATGTTGAGGGCGAACCTGAACTTCCTATCCTTGACCCCTTCTGCCGCCAGCGTTATGACGTCCAAGAACCTCACTGCGATCACCTACGGTAATAAGCCGAGAAGGCGCCGCAGCCAGAGCCAGAAGCCCCCCAAGGGCCTGTGAACCTCAACCTCCAACGAGGTTTCCACCACCGAGACGGGGAGCCCGACGGTGGACGCCTGCAGCCTGTTGAGGTCGTCGAAGTAGGTCACATTCAGCAGCAGTGTGTAGCTCCCGGACTCCGCATCCGCCGCGGCTGCGAACTGGAGGTCAAAGGGAACCGGACTGTCCGGGTCCACAGGACCGATGTACTCATAGCTGTCGAGGGTTCTCCGGAGTGGCCCGCTCTCCACGATGTCGACCTGGACGAAATCGACGCTCTCGGTTCCGACGAGCAGGAGGTCCGCCTCTAGGTCCGCGACGTCCCCCGGCTCCACCGTCAACGTCGGCGTGTTTAGGAGTCGGAAGCTGACGATGCCCTGCACCCGGAGGGAGAGGGTTTCGACAACGCTCTTCGGAACGCCCTGCGAGTCCAGATAGCTGATGGTGACCCCCACGGGGTATTGGCCGGCTTCCGCCTCCCCGTCCACAAGCAGCCTGTAGCTGGAGGCGGCCGTTTGACTCGGCTCCAGGTCCCCGAGCGCGATCAGGGTCGGGCTCAGAGGCGAGATTTTGCCGCTGGGGTCGAGGGAGAGGAGGGTCTTGACGCCGCGG
>QMXQ01000102.1 GCA_003662205.1 Candidatus Bathyarchaeota archaeon | reverse complement strand
GGCGTAGAGGATGCCCGCGGTGACGTAGGGGCCCGGGTCCCCCTCGAAGTGGGTGAGCACGGGGACGTCGCTGAGGCTGAGCCGCCCCACCACCTCCTTCACCGGCCCGTCCCCCACCTCGCAGGGGGTCGGATTCCTCACCGCGCGCAGGAGCCGCTCGTAGAGGTCTTCGGCGGCGACGCCGAGGGCTTCAAGTATCCGCCGCCGGGTCCCGCAGACGCCCCCGACGATGGCCGCTCCGTGGCCCTCAACCTTGTGGAAGATGAGGGCCTTTCCGCCGTCGAACCGCTTCAGAACCGCGGGGACCTCGAACTTGGGCGAGAGCGGCTCGTCGATGTGTATGAGGTCGCCGTCCGCCTCAAGCCGGTCCAGGAAGCCTCTCAGGTCCGTCATCAGCAACCCTCCGTGGAGCCCTCCCCTTCTCCGCCCGCCAGCCTCCTCGCGAGGTCCAGCAGGGTCCTGCCGGCTGTGGTCCCCGTCGACACAGAGAGGTTCGTGGAGACGAGGGCCATCCTGCCGTAGGCTGCGGCGAGCTGCTCGCCGAGGAGCTGCCCGATGAGGCGGTCCCGCTCCCCCAGCAGGGGCGACGACACCCTGTTGGGGAGGGTGACGGTCAGCGTCCCGAGGCGCGGCTCCTCGCCCTCCCAGAAGAGGGCGATGACGGCGTTCCCGAGCACCGCCACCGCGCCGTGGAGCCGCTTGCCGTCGAAGGTGGCCTCGCCGGTGGTGAAGTTGAGGGTCATCCGTCCTCGAACCTCAATACGCCCTAGGACAAGTTAAGCGTTCCCCCGCAGCTGAAACCGTTAAAAGCGCCGCCGACGCTGAGAACGTGGTGGACGCGCTGAGGCTCCTCCTCGTCTCCGACATCCACGGCAACCTCCCAGCCCTCCAGAGGGTCCTGGAGGACGCGGGGCGGTTCGACGCCGCCGTGTGCGCGGGCGACATCGCCGGGTACGGCCCCGACCCCGCGGAGTGCATCGAGAGGGTCGGCGCCCTCGGCTTCAGATGCGTCGCGGGGAACCACGACGCCGCCGTCGTCACCGGCGACACCTCGGGCTTCAACCCCTACGCCGCGGACGCCATCGCCATCAACCGACGTCTCCTCCGCGGCGAGGACAGGGCGTGGCTGAGGCGCCTCCCCACCAGGCTGAGCCTGGAGATCGAGGGCGTGAAGATCGCCGTCTTCCACGGGAGCCCCTGCGACCCCCTCAACGAGTACATCTTCCCCATGGAGGCGGAGCTGAGGGCAGACGAGTTCCTCGACCTGACCGGCGCGGACCTCCTCATCCTGGGGCACACCCACGTGCCCTACATCGTCAGGTCCGGCCCCCGCATGGCGGTGAACCCCGGCTCCGTCGGCCAGCCGCGAGACGGCGACCCCCGCGCGAGCTACATGATCATCGACCTAGACGGCGGCAGGGTGTCCGTCGCCCACAAACGAGTCAGGTACGACATAGGGGAGGTGGCGTCACGGATGCGCCGCCTCGGGCTGCCGGAGGTCCTCGCCGCCAGGCTGTTCCACGGCAGGTGAGGCTCAGACCACCTTCATGACCTTCTCTTCGTGGTAGCCGACGATGACCCGCCTGTACCCGCGGAGGCGGGCGTCCAGCTCCGGGTCCCCGGTGTCCACCGTCAGCGCCCTCAGCCCCTGCACCTTAAGGGGCGTCGCGATGACGATGATCCGGTCCAAGCCGACCCTGCGGAGAACCCTGGGACTGATGGGCTGGTTCCCCCTGCCGAGAAGCGACCCCTGACCCCCCAGGGGGGAGAGCACGATCCACGTCTCGCCCGAGGCAGCCCTGAGCAGCGCCCTCTCATCGGCGTCCCGCACCACGAGCCGCCCGTCCCGGACGACGTCGATCCCCAGGAGAGTCTTCTCGACGCCGAGGAGCTCAGCCACCTTCGCCACCGTCGAGCCGGGGCCGAGGATGTACGCGGCGCCGGGGCGCATCTCCTCGACGACCCGGGCGGCCACCGCCTCCTTCATCACCTCCTCGTCGGCGGCGGAGCTCGCGGTCTTCCCGTTCAGGACCAGCGCGGCCGCGTACGGCGTCCTCGCGAACCCCCTCAGCGAGGCCGAGAGGCGGCCGGCCCTGTAGGCGTCCTCGTCCACGTCCATCACCTCCCTCTCGACGATCTGGGCGTCGCCGTCGAGGAGCCTCAGGACGAGCTGGGAGGCGGCCCTGGGGGTGGAGGCGAAGACGCCGCTGAACATCTTGACGCCGGCGGGGATGCCCAGGATGGGGACCCGCATATCCACCGCCTCGATGATGTCCGAGGCCGTGCCGTCGCCCCCTGCGAAGATGATGAGGTCGACCGCTAGCGCCTCCATCCTCCGCGCCGCCTCCTTGGTGTCCTCCGCCGTCGTCCTCCTGTCCTCGGCGCGGCCGGCGACCTCGAAGGTGAAGCCCGCCTCCCTCAGCAGGTCCTCGCCCATCGCCCCCGACCAGGTCACCCACTCGATCCTGTCTCGGGCCAGGGTCAGGCCCGAGAGAGCCTCGAGGGCCCGCCTAGGCGCCCAGGGCTCGGCGCCCCGGGCCAAGGCCTCCCTCAGCGTCTCCTCGCCGTCCGTCCCCTTCAGGCCCACCCTGCCGCCCATCCCCGCGATGGGGTTGACGATGAAGCCGATCCGCATCTAAACGCCGCCTCCATTTTTCTTATAGCAAGTTAAATAAAAGCCTCCCACACCACTATTGTGGAGACTGGAACCCCATGGCCGCCGTACGATCCAAACAGGGGATCAGCGACACCCTATCCAGCGCCCTCGGACGCCTCTCCTTCCTGAGGATGGGGCGGAGGACGACGCTGGAGGCCTCCGCCCTCGGCCTGGTCGTCGTCCTCGCGGTCCTCTTCAGGGTCCTCCCCCTCAGGTGGGGTAGATACTTCACCGCCTACGACCCCCTCTTCCAGCTACGGGTCACCGAGTACGTGGTCAAGAACGGCTACGCCGCGTGGTTCAGCTGGCACGACACCCTGAGCTGGTACCCGATGGGCCGGGACATCCCGCACAGCTCGTTCCCGGGCCTCCCCTTCTCCGCGGCCTTCGTCTACCAGGCGCTCCGCGCCCTCGGGGTCAACGTCTCCGTCTACAACGTCTGCCTCTACTTCCCCCTCCTGATGGCGGCCCTGACCTGCATCGCGGCCTACTTCCTCGGGAAGGACCTGGGCGGCAGGGCCACCGGCCTCTTCACCGCCTTCTTCATGGCCATCAGCCCGGCCTTCATCAGCCGCACCTCCCTCGGCTTCTTCGACACCGAGAACATCGGCATCTTCGGCATGGTGACCACCTCCCTCTTCTTCCTCCGCTCCGTAGAGCAGGAGAAGCCGTTGGAACGACGAGTTATATACGCCGTCGCCGCGGGACTCGCCCTCGCCTACCTCTACGCATCCTGGGGAGCAGCCCGCTACGTGACGGGCCTGCTGATGCTCTTCATGATCGTCTCACTTCTGATCGGACTGTACGACAGGCGCTACCTGATCTCCTACTGCCTCACCATGAGCGTCGGCTACCTCTTCGCCCTCTTCGTCCCCAAGCTCGGCTCGGGGTTCCTGCTGAGCATCGAGAACATCGCCGTCCTCGGCCTCGCCCTCCTGTTGTTCCTCCACGAGAACATCAGGGGCAAGGTCCAGGCGGGGCGCCTCCTGCTGATAACCGGCGTGCTCCTCGTCGTCCTAGTCGGGGGGGTCTTCACCCTCGAGACCTTCGGCGTCATCAGGCCCCTCTCCGGCAAGTTCCTCAGCGTCCTAGACCCCTCGAAGAGGTCCATGAGCCCCCTGCTCGAGTCCGTGGCGGAGCACAAGCGGGCGGTGTGGGCAGGCTTCTTCAGGGACTTCGGTCTCACCCTCAGCCTCGCCCTCTTCGGCGCATACTTCGCCCTCCGTAAGATGGAGCCCCGACGGCTGTTCGGCCTCCTCTTCTTCCTTTCGGCGATCTACTTCGCCGGCTCCATGATCAGGCTCTCCCTAATCCTGTCCATCCCCGTGAGCCTGATGGGGGCCTACGGCCTCAAGGAGCTCCTAACCCCCTTCGTCTCCGTTACATCCCGTAAGGTCGATCGCCGGACCAGACGGAGGAGACCGGTCTTCGGGGTGAGCAAGGAGATGGGCGTCATATTCACAGTCTTCATCCTCGTCGCGACGCTCCCCACGGTCTGGAGCGCCGCCTCGGAGGCCTACAAGCCGACCTCCCTCGCCTCCTCAGCCGTTCCCGTGATGCTCGGCGGGCGTTACCCGCAGGACTGGCTCCAGGCGCTGGCGTGGATGAGGGACAACCTGCCGGACGATGCCGTCGTCGTCTCCTGGTGGGACTACGGCTACTGGATAGAGACGATGGCGAACAAGACGACCCTCGCCGACGGCGCCACCCGGAACCAGCATCAGATCGCCCAGATCGGCAGGGTCATGATGTCCAACCAGTCGGAGGCCCTCCCAATCCTGGAGAAATATAACGCCACCCACATCGTCGTCTTCAACACCTTCAACCCGAACAAGCCGAGCCAGGAGTGGCCTTTCGGCGACAACGTGAAGTGGTGGTGGATGGCGAGGATCGGAGGGTTCAATGAGACGGAGTACATCAGCGAGAGGCAGTACACCGAGAAGTTCATGCAGACGACCCTCTACAAGCTGATGCACAGGCAGGCGGACCCGGCCCACTTCAGGCTCGTCTTCGCCTCGGAGTACGGCTTCGTCCTCGTCTACAAGATCGAATACTAGCCGGGCGGCTCAGACGTAGAAGGACTGCTGGCTCTGCTGCCGCTGCTTCATCTCGCTCAGCCCCTTCACCATCCCCGCCTTGGTGACCTTGATGTCGTACTCGATGAACTCCGCGGCGAACTTGTTCAGGAAGCTGCTGATCTCGCTGAGCTCCTCCCGGGTGAACTTCCCCATGATGTCCGGGTTGTTCACGTACTGCAGCCACCCCCAGACGCTGTGATTGAGGGCCAGCAGGGCCCCGTGCATCGCCCTGACCAGTTCGAGCCTGTCCGGCGCCTCGGCGGCCAGCGCCTCTCTGATCTGCTTAAGGTACTCCGTGCACTCCTGGATCCATCGCTCACCCATAATGTTCACCCGTAGAACCTGCGGCTCACCATCAACACGGCGCCGGCGTTAATATCCTTTTCTACCCTTTCAACTGGGCGGCTCAACCCTTATGAGTGAGCAGAGACCTTAGTGCAAGAGGTGTTTGGATGGTCTCGAAGATCAGGGCATCCCACATACTCGTCGAGAAGCACTCCCAGGCGCTCCGGGTTCTTGAGGAGCTTAAGAAAGGAGCGGACTTCGGGGAGCTCGCCAGCAGGTACTCCCAGAGCCCTTCGAGGAAGAGGGGCGGCGACTTGGGCTTCTTCGGCCGGGGGCAGATGGTCAAGGAGTTCGAGCGGGCTGCCTTCGCTCTGAAGGTCGGCGAGGTCTCCCAGCCCGTCAAGACCCAGTTCGGCTATCACATCATAAAGAAGACCGGCGAGAAATAGGCGCCTTAACCCTGTTTTAAACCGGGCGTCAGCGCCTCAAAACGCTGAGGCTCGCGTTTTATTGTATCCCGAGGGTAGACGGGTGGAGGAACGCCCCGAGCGCCGTCGAGACGAGGCCGGGTAGGTCTCTGTGGATGTCCCGGAAGGTCTCGCATTCGACCCAGCATCCGGGGCAGAGGCCGTCTCCGACCCTGCGCCGGGCCTCCCTCGCCGCCTCGGACCGCCATATCTCCTCGAGGGAGGTCTCGCGGATGTTTCCCATCTTCAGGTCCATGATGATGCAGGGGTAGACGTTTCCGCCTGGATCGAGGAAGAAGGAGCTGGAGCCGGCGGAGCACGGCAGCCGTCTCGCCGTGGGGTCGCGGATGTAGTCGAGGACGCCCCGCATGTAGCGGAGGGCGGGCATCGCCTTTAGGAGGCCCTGGCGCTCGACGAGGTCGCGGGCGATCTCGCTAAT
>QMXQ01000101.1 GCA_003662205.1 Candidatus Bathyarchaeota archaeon | reverse complement strand
GTTTTATCCTCCTCGGGGATGAAGTGGAAGAAGCTCCTCTCGGCGATGGGATTGTCGCTGACGACGTGCACCGCCGCCGCTCTCATCCCGTACAGGGTGGCGATGGTGTAGATGGCTGAGGTCTCCATCTCTATGCCGAGGAGGTTCCTGGACTGCCAACGCCTCAGGAACTCCTCGGTCTCCGCGGCGAAGGAGTCGGTGGTGTAGATGGGGCCATAATGGATGTCGATGTCGGCGCCGGCGTACACCTCCTCCAGGGCGGAGGCGAGGTCTCTTAGCAGGCCGAAGTCGGCGACGGCGGGGTAGGCCTCCTCGACGAAGTATCTGGAGGCGCCCTCGCCCCTGAAGGCCGCCGTCGGCACGATGAGGTCGCCGATCCTGATCCGCCGCTGAAGCGCCCCGATGATGCCCGTGTAGACGATGCGACGGCAGGGCGTGAACCGCAGGTAGTAGACGCAGTCGCTGGCCGAGGGGCTTCCGATTCTGGAGTTGAAGACCGAGACCTCCCTGCCTCCGAGGCGCGCCGTGAACCCGCGGAAGAACCCCTCAAATTCTTTTGCCGCCTCGGCCCTCTGCCTGAGCGCCCCCACGGTGTCGTCGAAGGGCGTCAACAACACCGTCTCGGCGACCTCGTCTGCCTCGCATCCATAGAGGCTCCGGGTGAAGACGCTGGGATCCCCTTCGGGCATCAAATGGACTGAACCTCCAGAAGGGTGTCCTCTATCCCCGTTATAACGCTTTTGCGGCTCCGACGGAAACAGTTATCCGTCCGGCGCGGCAGTAGATATCGAGGTTTCGGTTTGAGGGTTGTTGACAGCATCCTTGATCTCATCGGGAATACGCCGATGGTCAGGCTCGGAAGCATCCCGCGCGAGGGCGACGCGGAGGTCTACGTCAAGCTTGAGTACCTCAACCCCAGCGGCAGCCTGAAGGATCGGATCGCGCTGGAGATGATACGGAGGGCCGAGGCCGAGGGGAGGCTGAAGCCGGGCTACACCATCGTCGAGGCGAGCACGGGGAACACGGGGATCGCCCTCAGCTTCGTCGGCACCTGCCTCGGCTACAGGGTCGCCATCTACATGCCCGAGGGGATGACGCCTGAGCGGATCAGGATCATGGAGAGCTACGGCGCCGAGGTCCATCAGCTAAAGTTCGAGAGCGATTCCCCGGACAAGAGCGTCGCCGGCGCCGAGATCGAGATCCCCACACGACAAAAATGCCTCGACCTGGAGCGCGCAGACCCCAAGGTCTGGTGGGCCCGCCAGTTCAGCAACCCCGCCAACACCGCCGCCCACGTCAAGACCGGACGGGAGATCCTGAGGCAGATGGACGGCAAGGTGGACGCCTTCGTCGCCTCCGTCGGCACCGGCGGGACGCTGCTGGGCATCGCCCGAGCCCTCCGGGAGGAGCTCCCCGACGTGAGGATCATAGCCGTTGAGCCGGCGTCCGCGGCCTACCCCCTCCTCTCCGGATACCGGAAGGTCCCCGGGGCGAGCGACGAGGTGAGCGGCGGCATCATCGCCGAGCTCCTGGACAGCGGCGTCGTGGACGAGGTGGTGCAGGTGACCAACGACGAGGCGGTGGCGATGTCGGACAGGCTTGTAAGGGAGGAGGGGCTCTTCGCCGGCGTCTCGGCTGGCGCGAATGTCCACGTCGCGCTGAGGATCGCGAGACAGCTGGGAGGGAACAAGCGGGTCGTCACCGTCTTGCCCGACAGCAGGGACCGCTACCTCACGGAGAAGAAATACACCACCTGAACGCCGTGTACGCTACGCGACCCTGAACTCTCCCTCATCACCGCCTGCGATGAGCTGGCGGATGATCCTGGGGGAGACCTCGATCCTGAAGTTCACCAGCCGGACCTCCCTCACCGCCCTCTTAGAGGCTTCGTCCACCTTATCGGCCACCGATACGAGGCCGGCGCGCTCGAGCTCCGCCACCCTCTGCTGCACCGTCGTGTAGGGAACCCCCATCTCGGCCGCCAGCTGAGAGATATACCTCGGCCCATCGAGGAGCGCCCCTATGATCTCCATCGAGTGCCTCTTCGACAGGACCCTGAGCTGCCCCCTGATCCTCTCCGCAGCACCGACACCCGACATAGACATCACGTTATCAAATATTTTGATAATTAAAAAACAGATATTTAACCACAGCGGTCGACCGTCCCCGAAGAAGAGGCGAAGATAGGCTCAGATCGGGCTTAAAACGGAGGTATCAACATGAAATCCGATATCTCGGTATCAAAATGGGCGATTCGAAGTTCGGAAAGCAGGAAATCGAGGCACGCCGCCCACTTTTAGCGGGAGTTAACTTGAGCTCCAGGTTAAAAACGAAGCGTGGAAACGAACATGTCACTGAACAACGAGCAAAGAGGAGGACAGCATCTAGAAATAGTAACTTTCTGAATTTTCAGACGGATCGACCAAGGTTGATTAAACGCCGAACAGACGATCTCACGAACAAGAAGGGGAACCCCGGCAGGCAAGAGGCATCGGCCATAGCGGAGATACTCTCCATATGGCCGAAGATCGTGGAATACACGGGGCTATCCGAATACGAGGCGAAGGTGTACCTCTGCCTCATCGGCCTAGGAAGCTCCGGGGCCAGGCGGCTGAGCCTGTTCTGCGACGTCCCCCGGACGAAGGTCTACGGCACCCTCAAGAAGCTGATAGACTACGGCCTCGTCGTGGAGATCCCCGGGACGCCCAAGCGCTTCGTCCCCGCATCCCCGGAGAACGCCTTCAGCGCGATCCTCAACATCGTGAAGAACAAGGTGAACGACTTCGCATCGGTGGTCCGCATCCTCGCTGAAACCCACGAGGCGGTGGAGAAAGAGGCGGGGCCTCACAGCAAGATCGTGTGGTACCTGAGCGACGCCAAGGAGATCATGGAGAAGTGTAAGGAGATCATACGCCAGTCGAAGCAGACGGTCACGATCTTCACAAGCGCAGACGGCCTCTCCCTCCTCTTCAACTCCACCCACAAGATCCTCGACGAGCTGCAGGAGCAGGGGGTTGAGGTGAAGCTCCATTCGCCCCTCGACCCCAAGAAGAACCCCCTCGCGAGGGAGCTGTCGTACCTCTTCGAGGTGACGAAGGTGGAGGTCGCGACGCCCATCCTCTTCGTCGACTCCGACCACCAGCAGTTCCTGCTGGCTAGGATAGGGCTGCAGGGCGACGAGAAGAAGCCCGAGTCCGCGATCTTCTCCGACGACCCGACCCTCCTCTCCATGATCTCCCTCTTGCTGATGAGCGAGAAAAACCCCTTGAAAACTGTGCTCCTATAGGAGGGCGCCGACCGTGGCCATCGACCCGCTGGAGACGCGAAGCGTCCTGAACTTCCTTAAACACCTTCGCCCCCCCGTGCACGTTATCCTCCTCTACGGCGACCTCTCAGAGCTGAACAACATCGGTTCTTGGGCGAAAGTAGACCGGTCCGAAGCGACGCCGTCGCAGGATACGGCGGATCGAGCCTATGGCAGCCTCTTGAGCCTGCAGAAAGCCGCCGACGGATGGGTGGTCAACAGAATAGAGCGCGAAGCTCTCTCGAACCCCGCGAGGCTGATCGAGATAGAGCGGAGGATAAAGGAGACGCGCCAGCCGCCGAAGGCGCTATGCACCTACCCCCTGAGGCATCTCGTAGAGCTGGAGGAGGGCGATTTCGTCGATATCCTCTCCCCCCACGATCACATCCTGTTCCTGAAGTTCATGGAGGGGCGGCGACTGATGCTTGAGGCCGTGAAGGAGGCGCTGGAGAGCACCTTGGGGAGCAGCGGGGCAGAGATGATCTACCGCTTCGCCCACTATTCGGGCATCAAGAGAAGGGAGATACCGAACGAATTTCGGCGGTTCAGGTGCGTGCTGCGGAATATTCTGGGCGTCGGCGCCAGCTTCCTGGAGCGAATCATCTTCCGGAGGCTCTACCTCAAACTCGGGTCGAGTTCATGGGTGACTGTGTAGATGGATGAGAACAGGGCTCAGACCGGCATCGCCGGTCTGGATAAGAACATTCAAGGCGGCTTCCCGAAGGGGAGCATGATACTCGTCGCCGGCAACCCCGGAACGGGGAAGACGATGTTTAGCGGCCAGTTCCTCTACCACGGGGCGGCCGAGTGCTCGGAGAACGGGCTCTACGTCTCCTTCTCGGAGGGCCGCGCGACCTTCCTCGACAACATGAGCAAGTTCGGGCTGGACTTCCACGAGCTGGAGAAACAGGGCAAATTCGAGGTCCTCGACCTGATCACCGTCAAGGAGCCGGGCATAGACCCGCTGATGGAGATGATCACCACGCGGATAGACGCCACCGGCGCCGAGCGCCTCGTCGTCGACTCCTTCACGGCGATGGCCAACGCCTTCTCCACCGTCATCGACGCCAGGGTGACCCTCCACCTGCTCAGCAAGATCGTGCGCCAGACCGGCTGCACCACCCTCCTCGTGACGGAGATACCGACGGGCCTCGACACCATCGGCATGGGGATCGAGGAGTTCGTCGTCGACGGCATCATCATCCTCGCGCGGCAGCTCGTGGACGGCTACACCGTCAGGAAGCTGGAGATCGCGAAGATACGAGGCACCAAGATCGAGGAGCCCTGGATGATATTCACCCTCCACGACGACTTCAAAGTGTTCACACCCCTAAAGTTCGATGCCGTGCAGAAACCCCAGCCGTTCAACCCCACACCGAACCCCCCGGACCGCTTCTCCACCGGACACAGGCAGCTCGACGAGATCCTCAGCGGCTTCAGGAGGGGCGACACCATCCTGGTGGAGCTGGGGGAGGACATCGCCTCCTTCATACCCGCGCTACTGTTCGGCCCCCTCCGGATGAACTTCATCTCAAACGGGATGGGGGTCATCTTCCTTCCGCCTGAGGGGGAGAGCGTCGACAGGATCATCCGATTCGGACAGCGATACGGGATCGACGAGGAAGCCCATAAACGGCTAATGAGGATAGCGATCAGCGAGAATAAGGATAAACGGGAGCCCTACACCTTCATACTCCCCCCACACGATCTCAAAAGGAGCCTCGAGGTCTGGGAAGAGCTGAAAAAGCAGATGAAGGAGGAGACGGGGAAGCCCGTCTTCAAGATGGTCTACATCGAGGCTTTCAACGTCTTCCTCTCCCTCAATCAGTCAAGGCTCGTGATAGCGCGGGAGATCACCAACACGAAAAACGAGGGAGGCCTAATGCTGCTTTTCTCGAAGCCGGGCGTGGAGGAGCTCACACAGTATGTCACCAACATGTCCAACCTCCATCTCCGGCTGTTCAACGAGCAGGGCGTCACCCTCTTCCACGGGATAAGGCCTCGAACCCCCATCTACGCCCTAGAGATGTCGGAAACCGAGGAGTACCCGAGGCTCAAGCTGACCCCATTAGTATAACAGGACAAGCGACACCCAGTCGGATTGGGGCGGTTCGTCTGCTATCAGGCGGTAAGGGCCGCCTTAACCTCCTCGTCCGTGGCGTTCCTTTCGATGTCGATCTTCTCGTCGAGAGGCTCGAGGTGGCTCATGTTGACGCGCCGCCTTCGGACGCCGGTCAGATCCTCAGGCCCCGTGACGAGGACGTAGTTCCTGTCGATGATGTCGACGATGACGCAGCGCCTCCCCGCCTCCCTGCCCTTCAGCTTCACGCAGACCCTTCCGACCTCCATGGCCGACATCCGGTCACCCGCCAGAGCAGTATTCTTCCACGACTCTTTTAAGGATTCTTGCCGTGCCGTCGGGGTCGAAGAGCTCCGTGTTCAGCACCACGTCGTAGATGGAGAGGTCGGTGATGTCTATGCCGTAATACGATTTGAACCGCTCCCGCTCGATCCCCTCCCTGAGCAGCGTCTCCTCCCTCGCCCTCTCCACGGCGACGCCGTCCCTCGCCGCGATCCTTCTCACCCGGGCATCGAGGGGGGCCGTCAGGAAGATCTTGATGTCGGCGTCCTC
>QMXQ01000100.1 GCA_003662205.1 Candidatus Bathyarchaeota archaeon | reverse complement strand
GGATGTGACGCCGTCATCCGCCGAGGGCCCGCTCGACCTCGCGGCGGAGCGCCTCCCTCTGGGTCCAGAAGCTCCTGATGGGGGTGGCGTTGACCACCAGCCACTCGTCTCCCCGTTTGATGGCCTCCTCCGGGCGCCGCCACTTGTCGATAGTCTCCACGGGGAGGCTGGCGTCGATCTCCCGTAGGAACTTCTCGACGTGGACGGCGAACCTGTACGACCATTCGCACATCGGGTCAGTGAGCATCACCGCCCGCCCCCGGTCCTCGGGCAGGGGCCGGTACTCCGGCGTCTCCCTCGGCGTGTATGGCGCCGTGATCTCTAGGAACATCTCCTGCCGGCCCTGCTTGAAGCCGTTCGCCCTGTAGAACTCGTCTAGGGGGATGCCCTCGCCGGTGTTGAAGGGCTTCGCGACGATGAATCGGCAAGGGCGTCCGTGGAGGGCTGGGAGGCCTCTCCTGCATTCGTCCACGAGGCTCTGGATCAGGGCGGTACCGGCGCCCTTGCCGCGGGCTTCGGGGAAGGGGTTGTATGCGCAGTGGAGGACGACGACGCCCCTCCGCGGGTCGGTGATGAAGGGGGCCGCCTCCTCCGGGTAGAAGAGGAGCTGGGCCACGGGTCTGCCGTCGAGGTAGGCGATCTTTGTGCAGGGTCCGTGCTCCTCCAGCATCTCAAGGAGCCAGCGCCTCTTGATCTCGATGCCCCGCCGCTGGAGGGGGTCGTCCAGCCTGCCGTGGGAGCAAACCTTGAAGACGTCGTCGAGGTTCTCCTCGTTGAGGTCCGTCACCCTCACCTGGCTCATCGGCTCACCTGGGGGTTCTGTGTCGTCTGGGGGTTATTTGTCTGTCGCTGGGAGGCGTCTGCGATAAATAATGGTGCGCGCTCAGTAGAGTGAGGGGTCAAGGCTTGACGCGGGCTTCGGGGTCGCCTCTAGCATCTGGGGGAGATTGAGGTGTGGTGGCTGTGGGCCGTCGGGTTGGATGTCTGGGGGTGGATGGGCGAGTTCGTCCGCAGCTACGGCTACGCCGGGGCCTTCCTCATCTCCATCTTCGGCAACTTCACCATCTTCTTCCCCGTCCCGTTCACCCTCACCATCTACGCCTTCGGGGCGACCCTCAACCCCCTGCTGTTGGGAGTCGTCAGCGGCCTCGGCTCCACCATCGGCGAGTTCTCCGCCTACCTCGTCGGCAGAGGCGGCAGGAAGCTCATCGAGGACCGGTACGGCAGGCGGCTGGAGAGCGCGAAAATACTGGTGCAGCGGTACGGGATGCTGGTCATCTTCATCTTCGCCGCCCTCCCCCTCCCCGACGACCTGATCCTCATCCCGCTGGGGATGCTCAAATATGACCTGAGGAAGGCGCTCGCGGCGGCGTTCCTCGGCAAGGTGGTCATGTGCACCACCGTCGCCTACGCGGGGCGCCTCAGCTTCACCCTCGTCCGAGACCTCTTCGAGTCCGGCGGCGCCCTCGGGGGCGTCGTCTCCGTCGTCCTGCTGGCCCTCCTCCTCGTCGCCATGATCAAGATCGACTGGACCCGGTTTATTGAGAGCCCTCCGGCAGAGGCGTGATCACCTGATGTTTGTGATCAGCAGGTCGTAGCCGGAGTCCCGGCTGGCGACCTTGCTGCTTATTGCCCTCCTGGTGCGGAGGGGGATCATCCTAAAACCGTCGATCCCCTGGTAGAGCCGTCTCACGGCCTCGGTGTCGGAGTTGCTGAGGACGAAGAGGACGCCCTTCCCATCGAGGTCCACGCAGAGGTCCCTCAGGCGCTCCTGGTCCGCGAGGCTGAAGCCGCTCTCGGAGTAGTCCGTGAAGTTGGCGGTCTCGCTCGCGGGGTGGTACGGCGGATCAAGGTAGCAGAGGTCCCCCTCCTCGGCGGCGTCGATGACGTAGCTGAAGTCGCCGCTACGGAGCTCGACGTTCCTCAGCAGCCTGCTGGCCCGGAGTATGCCGTCCTCGTCCACGATGGTCGGGTTCCTGTACCTGCCGAAGGGGACGTTGAACTCGCCCCTGGAGTTCACCCTGTAGAGCCCGTTGTACGCCGTCTTGTTCAGGTACAGAAGCAGGGCCGCCTCCTCGACCTCGGTCAGCCCCTCCAAGTTGAACCGGTCCCGGAGGCGGTAGTATTCGTCCTCGTCGTATCGGTATCTGCGCGCCTCCTCGATGAGCTCCCTCGGCCTGTCCCGGACGACGCGGTAGAAGTTCATCAGCCTCGGGTTGATGTCGTTGATGGAGCCCCCCCTCGGCTCTATGTGGAAGAAGACGGCGCCGCCCCCGAAGAAGGGCTCGTGGAAGCGCCTCTCCCCGTAGTCCCTTGGAAATAGTCCGGTGATCTCCCCGACCAGCGCCCTCTTGCCGCCGGCCCATTTGAGGATAGGTCTCAAGGCAAAGGCTCGAAACTAAAAGGGGGGAGGAGACGTAAAAGGTTAGAGGGCGGTGAAGCCCTCGACGGTCTCGGCGTCGAGCCGCTTGACGAGCTCGATGATGAGGCGGACGGCGTTCTCCGTATCCCTCAGGCTGAGGAGGCCGACGTGGCTGTGGATGTGCCGCGTCGGGACGGTGATGACCGCCGTCGGGCACCCCGCCCGGCTTATGTGGATGCGCCCCGCGTCGGTCCCGCCGCCGTACATCTGGCTCAGCTGCAGCGGTATCTGCGCCTGCCGCGCCACCTCGATGATGAACTCCTTCAGCGGCTGGTTCGGGATCATGCTCCGGTCGAAGGTGATGAGGCCCGGCCCCTTCCCCATCCTCGTGGGCGCCTGGTGGGGCTTGATGCCCGGGACGTCCCCGGCGATGTCCACCTCTAGGACGAGGGCGACGTCGGGGTCGACCACGTGGGCGATGGTCTGGGCGCCCCTCAGGCCGACCTCCTCCTGGACGGTGGCGGCCCCGTAGACCGTGTTCGGGTGGGCTATCCCCTGCTCCTTGATCCGGCGGATCGCCTCCATGAGGACGAAGGCGCCGATGCGGTCGTCGAAGGCCTTCCCCATCGCCACCTTCCCGTCCTGAATCACGCTGAAGGGGCTCCACGGCACCACCGGGTCGCCGATCTTGACGCCGGTCGCCTCCGTCTCCTCCTTGCTGGCGGCGCCGATGTCGATGAACATATCCTTGAGCTCCACCAGCTTCTTCCGCTCCTCCTGCGGCAGGATGTGCGGCGGCTTAGCGGCGATGACCCCGTGGACATCACCCCTGTTGGTGCGGACCACCACCCTCTGCCCCAGCAGCACCTGGCTCCACCACCCGCCCAGCGGGTTGAAGGTCAGGAACCCCTCATCCGTGATGGAGGAGACGATGAACCCGACCTCATCGACGTGCCCCGCCAGGAGCACCCGGGGGCGATCCGCAGACCCCCTCGCCACGAAGGTGACGGTGCCGAGCTTGTCCGCTATCACCTCGTCGGAATAGGGCTCCATGTACTCCTTGGTGAGGGCCGAGACCTCCCGCTCGAACCCCGAGGGGCCGAAGGCCTCCATCAACCTCTTCAACAGGTCCATTGCCTTATCGTCCAACATAACCCTTCAGACAAGAATAGGAGACTAGGAGAATTTAGAGTTATCCTCTCTAGTCCCCGCAGCTATGCGAAGCGTTACCCGAGTTCCGCCGACCTATTGAGACCGATCGAGGCGATAGTATTTAGTCGCTGGGCATCCCCGGCACCTGTTGGCGTCGTACCGCTCACATTCCCCACAGTTGACGCCGCAGGGCGCGGTGGAGGCATCCCCCCGCACCAGCTCCTCCCGGACGGGGAGGAACGGGGAGTAATAGATCTCGCCTATGGGGTAGAACTCTGAGCGGCGGACGCCAGCCTGGCTACGCAGTGAGCACCTCTCCCACGCCTCGCTCTCAAGCGTATCCCTATCCTCCGCGACGACGAGGGCCGCCAGGTTATAACCCGAGAGTAGGGTGAAGACGTTGACCACGCGAGGGCAGCTCTCAAACCGCTTGAGTATCTCCGTGAGCCTATCCTGGTTCTCCACCTCTAACATGATGAGGGCCGCCTGATACCCTAGCTCCCGGATATTCTCTAGGGCGGTCACCTCTATGAGGCCTCTATGGAGCAGTTTTTCAACGCGCCTCTTCGCCCCCATTATGGTGAACCCCACCTCATCGCCGAGCCTCTTGTAGGACGCCCGCCCGTCCCTCCTGAGGAGGGCGATAAGCCGCCTATCTACCCCGTCCATGAGCACTGAGAGTTTATTTTCTAAACAATATATATAAATTTATGTTATTAAGTAACAATCCTTCGCGGGTTGGATGCGCATGACAAGCCGAGAGAGGGTTGATCCCTCCCGTGTGGGGGAGCGAGCGGAGGAGTTAGATCGACAGGGCTGGACCTGCTCCGAGGCCGTCTTCTTAGCCATAAGCGAGGCGCTTGGAATGGAGGCGCCGGTGGAGCTCCTAACGGGCCTGGGGGCGGGCCTGGGCGGCCGTGGCCACGCATGCGGCGCCGTGACGGGGGCGATAGTCGCCCTCGGCCTCAGGTTCGGAAGGAAGGAGCCGGATAAGGAGGCAAAAGCCCGCGCCTACAGGGCCGCCGCGAGG
The DNA here is from genome assembly GCA_003662205.1 of Candidatus Bathyarchaeota archaeon. Lineage (GTDB taxonomy): Archaea > Thermoproteota > Bathyarchaeia > TCS64 > TCS64 > B46-G15. The sequence goes on along the minus strand of QMXQ01000100.1, from coordinate 1,521 downwards.
ATATATGATCAATTCCGCCGAGATTTTCATTCAACGGAGTGTTGGGAGATCACGGATCGTGAACCGGACCCCGTTAGGCGAAAGGAGCTGTGCCTCCCAACGGTGAGGAGAGCCGCCGAGATCGCAGCCACCATCATAAACGAGATGAGCGAAGGGTGATGCTCAACCTCATTATCGCGTCCATCGCGGTCTTCTTCATCGCAATCGTGATGGCGATGGTGGGGCGCGGTGGAGGCAACTTCTACGTCCCTATCCTGGTGGCCCTGGGGCTGACCATCCATCAGGCGGCAACGGTGGGACAGTTCATTCTCATATCATCCGCGGCGGCGTCGGCCATCGTCTATCAGAAACATAGAACTCTCGACTGGAAGCTGGCTCTACTGATAGAGCCGCCGACGAACATCGGCGCCTTCATCGGGGGATACTACGCCCACGCGTTCAGCGGCGCCATCCTCAAGTTCGTCTTCTCAGGGCTCCTCGTCCTCGCCAGCTTCTTCATGCTCCGCCCCGTGAAGGAGAGGACCGGCGAGGCCAAGCATAGGAGGGGCTACTGGCACCGCAGATACGGCGAGCACGAGTACGCAGTCCCGCTCTGGCTCGCGATCCCCCTCACCTTTGCCACGGGCTTAGCAGCCGGCATGGTAGGCATCTCAGGCGGCTCGTTCAAGATACCCCTCATGGTTCTGGCTTGCGGCGTCCCCATGCGCGTCGCGGTGGGCACCTCCTCGGCGATGGTGGCGGCGACCGCTGGAGCCGGATTCATCGGCCACACCCTCAGCGGAGACTTCAACCCAGGCTGGGCGCTACCCGTAGCAGCCGTCGCGGTGGTCGGCGGCCTGATCGGCGGCAAAGTCTCCATCAGGACCGACCCCAGGAAGCTGAAGCTCCTCTTCGCCCTGACAACCCTCGCCGCCGCGATGTTCATGGTGATAAACGCGTTTATGACGCGGTGAGGTAGATTGAATCCCGCTATTTCACTCCATTAAGACCTTTCGGGCGGTGGTGATGTAGCCGGAGTGGCCGATCATCAGAGTCTCGGGCCGGGTCCGGTTCTCCGCGACGGTTATACGCCTCAGGATGAGCTCCACCGTCTCGACCTCCACGAAGAGGTGCGCCCTGAGGGCCGACACCGTCCTCATCACCTGCTCTATGGTGGGGCTGAAGGAGGCGAAGACGCCGCCCCCCGCCAGCGCCCGGTGGGCCAGGGGGACCACAAGCCACGGCGTCGCCAGGTCGAGGACCACCGCGTCCACCCCCTCCTCGTCGATGCCCTCCGTCACGTCGCCCGCCTTCAGCTCCACATAGGGCATGAGGCCCGCCCTCTCGATGTTGCCGGCGGCCACCCTCTGGAACTCGGGGCGGACCTCGTAGCTGTAGACCCGCCCGTCGGGCCTGACGGCGTCCGCCAGGGCGCAGGTGAGGGCTCCGCTCCCCGTCCCCGCCTCCACGACACGGCTCCCCGCCCCGACGCCGGTCCTGAGCAGAAGGTAGCCGATGTCCTTCGGGTACATCACCTGAGTC
>QMXQ01000099.1 GCA_003662205.1 Candidatus Bathyarchaeota archaeon | reverse complement strand
GTGTGGATGGGGCTGAGGGTGATCTCGTCGCCGAGGACCTCGATGACGAGGCCCGGGCTGAACCAGACATCCGCCTCCAGGAGGGCGTCGACCCGCGGATGCCGGTCCTCACGCCGGTAGTCCTCCAGCATCCCCGGCAGCTTCGCCAGGTCCTCGTCGGTGAAGCCGGAGCCAACCTTGCAGACGGTCCTGAACACGTCGGCGTCGGGGTCGTAGACGGCCGCCAGCAGCGCGCCGTAGCTCCCGGCCCGCCTGCCCCGGCCGTGGAAGGCGCCGACCACGACGAGGTCGACGGGCTCCACCATCTTGCTCTGGTAGCTCCTCTTCAACTTGACCCAGAGCCACGAGCGGGCGCCGGCCCTGTAGATGGAGTCGTCGGCGGTCGACTTCACCACCAACCCCTCGCAGCCGTCGGCTATCGCCTCCTCGAAGAACTTCTCTAGCTCGGCCGGGTCCGCGGTCTCCAGGGCCCGGACCAGCTTGAACCGATCCGTCTCATCCACGATCTCCTTGAGCCGCCTCCGACGCACCGGATAGGGTTTGAGAGTGAGGTCCTCGCCGTCGGCGTAGAGGCACTCGAAGAGGAAGACGGCGACGGGGAACTTCTCCATCATCTCTCTGATCCGGTACTTCCGGCGCCGCTGCATCAGGGTCTGGAAGGGCCTCAGCTCCTCGGTCTCGGGGTCTATGGCCACGGCTTCCCCCTCGATGATGGCCTCTTCCGCCTTGACATGGGCTCGGGCCATCTCCACCGCGTCCGGGTACATGTGGGTGATGTTCTCGAGGCGCCGGGAGAAGATCTGGATGTCGTCGCCCCTCTTGTGGATCTGGAAGCGCTCGCCGTCGAGCTTGTACTCCGCCGAGCAGTGGCCCTTCAGCTTCTCGATGGTCTCCTCGGGGGTGGAGAGGCGCTGGGCGAGCATCATCCTTATGGGCTTGCCGACGACTGCCTTCACGTCCGTCAGCGTCTCCAGCCCCGACTCGGCGAGGGTCCGGGCGACGTAGCCGAGGTCGCTGGTGAGATTGTACGCCCTCTCAAGGATGTCCCTGTTCTCAGCCGAGTCGGTGTACGCCCGCGCCAGCGCGTCGAGGATGGTCATGTCGCCCACGCCGAGCCTCAGGGCCCCCACCACGGTCCTCGTCAGGTAGCGGGCCTCCAGGGGAGAGGCGTCCACGATGAGGCGGGTCAGCCGGTCCATCTTCCTGCCGCTGCTCCCCTTCCCGGACTCCCTCGCTATCTGGTCGAGGGCGTTGTAGACGTCGGAGACGGTCAGCCGCTTTCCGCCCAGCTTCCCTATCCTCTTCCCCTGCAGGGCCCTCTCGGCGGCGAAGCCGATGTCCCCCGTCTCCGCCATCAGCCCCGCTACCTCCTCCTTTTTCAGGCCCGACGCCCGGGCGATGGCTTCGATGGCCATCTTCTCGGCGATGCCGATCTCGGGCTCCCCCGTCCAGTCGGGGTGGATCTTCCCCTGAGTCAGGTAGATGACCTTCTCCAGCTCCTCCGGCTCTGCTTCCCTTAAGAGGTCGGCGAGGATCGCGGTCATCTCCAGCCGCTTCGAGGTGGCCTCCAGCCTCTCATAGGTCTCGGCGAGGGTGGCGTAAAGCATGTTGAATCCGAGAGAGTGTGGGAGGCAGCGCGTATTAAAAACTATTTCCGGCCGGCTTCAGACCGTGTATCGGCACGCGTTCTTCTCGCCGATGCTCCTGAACTCCCCTAGGGCGTCGATGAGGCAGTACTCGCCGGCCCGCCTGATGAGGTCGAAGACGTAGCTGACGCCCCTCTGGCGCTCGATGCAGGTGAGCAGGTTGGGCGGGAAGAAGTCGCTGTTGAGCCTGGACCAGATGAGGTCGATCTTGGGGAGCTGCCAGTGCCTGAGGACGACGTACGCCCGGTAGTGGGTGACCATGTCAACGTAGTGCATGGCCCACAGATCCGCCAGCTCCTCGTAGCCGCCGATGCAGTCCCGGCCGCCCTCCCTGTCGATGAACTGCATCCCCTTCTCAAGCTTGTCCACATGGTCTTCGAGGATGTGCCTGCGCGTCTCCACGAGGAGCCTGTCGCCGCCGGTGTGGTCGTCGGCGTGGATAACCTCATGCGTCGCGCAGTAGCAGGCGAGGGAGGCGGGAAACTGAGGGATGCGGAGGGGCCTGTCGCAGAAGGGGAGCCTACTGTCCAAGACTATCGTCGAGGGGGGCTGGAAGACGCCGTACTCCGCCGTGTAGGGGCCGCTCCTGTTCCGAGGAAGGGGCTCCGCCCTGAACTCGCCTTCCCTCAGCTTCTCCCGGGTCTCGCCTATGTGAGGACAAATGGGTAGATCGAGCTCCCTCTGGGCGTCCGCGATAAGCTCGATGGCCCTAAAAACGAGCTTGCGCACGTCCTTGGAGGTGAGTTCTCTCCGCCCGATCACGCCATATCTGATGTTAGAACGATGGGGGGGATTTAAGGAGAGTGGTGTCAACGGAGACTACAACTACGGGGCCGGCTCATCGTCAGGCGCGAGACTCTAGAACCGCCTGATCCCCGTGATTCTTGATGGGCTGAGGACGTCTCGTGGAAGAAAAGGCTTTATCCGGAGGACCCTCGTATAGGTCTGGGTTTGTAGGATGAAGTACGGGGCGCAGACCGAGTACGGCCGATTGAGGAAGGTGTTGATGCACAGGCCGACCGAGGAGCTGAGGAGGATAACGCCCGGCAACAAGGACGCCTATCTGTTCAGGGACGTCGTCTACTGGCGGGCGTTCCAGAAGGAGCATGACGCTTTCACGGATGCCCTCCGCGGCGAGGGGGTCGAGGTCATCCTGCTCAGCGACCTCCTGGAGGGGAGGGACCGGGAGACGGCGGCGAGGATGCCGAACCTCGTCTACATGAGGGACGTGTGCAGCGTCCCCAGCCTCGGTGCCTTCATCCTGAGGATGACCTATCAGGCGAGGTTCCCGGAGCCCCTCCTGGTGGAGAAGGCCATGAGGAGGCTCGGTATCCCCGTCGCCCTGAAGGTGGAGCCGCCGGGCCTCGTCGAGGGGGGCGACTTCGTCTACCTCGACCGGGAGACCCTGATGATGGGGTTCGGCACCCGGTCGAACGAGGAGGGCCTCGGCATGGTGAGGAGGCTGATGCTCGGCAAGGTCATCAAGGAGTTCGTGGCCGTCCCCCTCCCCTCTTTCAGGGTCCACCTCGACGGGGCGCTGATGGTGATGGCCCCCGACCTCGCCGTCATGCACAGGTCCTCCCTCGACCTCTACCCGGCCTACGTCTACAACGAGGACGGCGTCGAACTCGTCTTCGTGGAGGACTACCTGAGGGAGAAGGGCTTGGAGTTCATCTACGCCGACGACTCAGAGGTGCGGACCTTCGGCCCCAACATCGTCGGCCTCGGCGACCGGAAGTGCGTCTCATACGAGTGGAACGAGAGGATCATCGGCGAGCTGGAGGATCGGGGCTTCGACGTCATCCGCATCCCGGGGAGCCAGCTCAGCCTCGGCGGCGGAGGCCCCCACTGCATGACCTGCCCCCTCCTCAGGGATGACTAGATGAGCCTCGACGACTACCTGACCCGGCACGGGGTCTGGCACAGGTTTATCCCCAAGCCTGAGACGGTGCACACCGCTGACGCCGCCGAGGCGACGGGCGTCGACCTCCACAGGATCACGAAGAACTTGGTCTCCGTCACCGACGCGGGGGAGCACGTCGTCCTCATCGTCCCCGGCGATAGGCGCGTCAGCCTCAGGCGCGCGGCGAAGGCCCTTGGCGTCAAGAACGTCCGGCTCATGCCCTTCAAGGAGGCGGAGGCCATCAGCGGCTACCTCCCGGGGGCGACCCCCTCCCTCGGCTACCGGACCCCCATGCGGGTCGTCGTCGACAGCGAGCTAGCCGAATGGGAGACCCTCTACTGCGGCGGCGGGGCCAGGGACCGACTCCTAGAGGTCAGGGTCGAGGACGTGATCCGCCTCAACGACGCCATCATCGCCCCCATCTCGAAGACAGATTAGAGCCTGAACCCGTGAGGCGCCAGCACCCCGTCGACATAGACGTTCCCCCTCCCGTCCAGGGCGAACCTACCCTCGGCGATCATCTGCAGCGTCAGCGGGTAGATGACCCAGTCCCCCCTCTCCTTCAGCCGGCTCTGATGCTCCCTCGCGACCCGCCTGAGCAGTTTTCTGTCCCGCCTGAGGCCCTCAAGGGAGACACCCTCCGGGAGCCGGACGGGGACCGGCTCGGAGCGGACGAGTATCTCCCCGTGGTCGACCTCCTCCCTGACGACATGGGTGGTCGAGTAGAGCGCGGGCTCTCCCGCCAGGATCGCGTCCCTGACGGCGTGCATCCCCACATATTTTCTGCGGCCGTCGTCCGTGACCGAGAGGTCGGCGGGGTGGACGTTCACGATCCGTCCGTCGAACCTCTCCAGAAGCGGGCGGGTCACGATGCTCATGTAGCCCGCGAGGGCGATGACATCGACGCCGTAGGGCTCGACTTTCCTCAGGACCGTCAGGTCGTACTCGGGGCGGAGGGAGAGGTCCCGTTTGGATCTGCGCCCCCTGCTCCGGTAGAAGTCGAGGATGTCGCTGCACTCGTAGGCGACGCCGTACTCCTCGGCGATCTCCCTCGCCCTACACACCTTCTCCCCCCGCTTGTCCACCCTGTCGTCCCTGACGTCGGTGAAGATGAGCACGACCCTGTACGCCGAGTCGGCCTCGAGGGAGCGCTCGATGATCTTCCTCGCGTTGGTCCCGGAGCCCGACATGAAGCAGGCGACCCGCATCGGCGCCCCCTTGCCCGGGTCGAAGATGAGACGGACGCCCATACACCTATTGATCTGTGGCGGCGTCCTTAAAAGGGTCGAGGCGCGGACGCTTGGGCGGCGCAGTTTCGCCCGCCCCTCTCGTCCTGAAAACTCCGTTCAACTTTAAAGCGGATGCGATGAACACCCACTGGTGATTGAAGACGGCTCAGGAAACGGTCGTGGATGAGCTGCCCCCGATGGCGCGCGCGGACGGGGAAAACAAGGCGCTGGTGGTGTGCAGGCGCTGCGGGCACCTCGTCCCGAGGACGATGATGTGCCTCTACTGCGGCGCCCCCATCCGGTTCAGGAAGCCTCGGCGGGCGGAGATGTGAACTGTTTTATATCGTCCCGGGTCAACATAGTTCCTGATCCACATGTCTGACAAGCCTAGGAAGGTTTTCATCTCCATCGACATGGAGGGGATCACCGGCATCGTCGATTGGGCCCAGGTCGGCCGTGACCCCCACGAGTACGAGGTGGGGCGGAAGCTGATGGTGGGGGACCTGAACGCCGCCATCGAGGGGGCGCTGGAGGCCGGCGCCGAGGAGGTCGTCGTCTCCGACGCCCACGGCCGGATGCGGAACCTCCAGCCCGAGGAGGTGCACGAGGCCGCCTACCTCATCCGGGGGTCGCCGAAGCCCGGGTCGATGATGGAGGGCATCGGAGAAGGCTTCGACGCCGCCCTCTACGTCGGCTACCACTCGATGAAGGGGACGGAGAACGGCATCCTCTGCCACACCATCTCGGGGAGGGCGGTGGACGCCATCTACATCAACGGCCGCGAGACGGGAGAGTTCGGGCTGAACTCCGCCCTCGCGGGCTGGTACGGCGTGCCGTCGGTCTTCGTCTCGGGAGACGCCGCCGTCGCCGCGGAGGCGAGGAGCTTCGTCCCCAACATCAAGGCAGCCATCGTCAAGTGGGCCGTCGGCAGGTACGCCGCCAAATGCCTCCACCCGAAGAAGGCCCGCGCCCTCATCAAGAAGACGGTGACGGAGGCGCTGGCAGACGCCGGCAACATCAAGCCCTACAGGGTGGAGGAACCCGTGGAGGTCAAGATCAGGTATGCGACCTCGACGATGGCGGACGTCGTCTCCATCCTTCCCTACATCGAGCGGGTCGACGGCAGGACGGTGAAGGCGGTCTTCAGCAGCTACCCCGAGGCCCTCCGCGGCCTCCGCGCCACCATCTACCTCGCCGGCGCCGCCGAGAACCGCTGATCCTCCCCTTTTTTTGAAAACGGATTTAAGCTGCCCCTCCGTTGATCGCCTCAACGGGTTCAGAGGCGGGGTCGATACGGACCGAAGAGTGTTCATAGTCGCCGTCGTCCTGATCGCTGCGTCGGCCGCGGCGTATATG
>QMXQ01000098.1 GCA_003662205.1 Candidatus Bathyarchaeota archaeon | reverse complement strand
TCCTGCCCATGGGCGGCCTCATGATCATCCCCTTCTCCGCCATCATCCCCGTCCTCGTCATCGTCCTGGGCGTCGTCATGCCCAAGACGGCGGCGTCGAACAGGGTCTCAGGCCTGAAGATCGAGATCCCCTACGCCTCCATGTACATCAGCGTGATGACGAGCGGCGGCCTCTCCCCCTATGAGAGCCTCCTCCGGCTGCGCCACATGGATCTGCTGCCGAACATGCAGAAGGAGGTCTCCAGGATCGAGACGATAGTGATGTCGACGGGGGTTGACCCGGTCACGGCGATGGAGCAGGCGGCGAAGGTGGTGAACATGAGCGACTACAAGGAGCTGCTGCTGGGCTACGCCTCCACGGTGCGGACGGGCGGCGACACCCTCCACTACCTGTTCAACCAGACGGAGAGTATGTTCCGGAGCCTCTCCACTCGGATCAAGGCGCTGGGGGAGAACATGGGGATGCTCATGGAGGCGTACACCATCGTCGGCATCCTCGGTGTCCTCGGCCTGTTCCTCGTCTTCGTCGTCGGCATGAGCCTGCCGACCGCGGGGATCAGCATCTCTCCCAGCCAGTTCTTCCTCTTCTCCTTTGTCATCCTGCCGCTCCTCTCCGTCGTCTTCATCTACTTCAGCGACACCGCCCAGATCAGCTACCCCATCTCCAACTGGAGGACGTACCTGGTCTTCGCCGCGTGCCTGCCCGTCGGCCTGCTGCTGGGCACCCAGATGATACTCCCCTTCTTCGACGAGAAGTTCCTCCTTTTCCCCCCCGCCCACGGCCTCATCCTCTCCATCAGGACGATGCTCAACTTCGCGGAGGGGACGGAGGCCGCCATTGGGCTGGCGATAACGCTGATCATCATCGCCCTCCCCGGCCTCGTCGCGGACTACTACTTCACGGGCAGGGAGGGGAGCCTGCAGAAGGGGATCACCCACTTCCTCCGGGACCTCGTCGAGACGCGGAAGAGCGGCCTCAGCCCCGAGAGGTGCATAGAGGCCCTCTCATCCCGGGACTATGGGGGGTTCTCCAAGCACCTGAGGATGATAAGCCTGAAGCTCAACTGGGGGTATCCCATCCGCCAGATCTATCAGGAGTTCAGGGCGCGGGTGCGGAACTGGCTGGCGCTGGTCAACATCTACCTCCTCATCGACACCATCGAGGTGGGCGGAGGGACCGAGGAGAGCCTTGAGACCCTGGCGCGGTTCGCGGAGTCCACGAGACAGCTGGAGGACGAGAAGAGGGCGATACTGATGCCGCTGACCATCGTGCCCTACATCGGCGCCGCCCTCCTCACGGCGACGACGGTGATGTTCCTCCAGTTCTTCGCCGGCATGTCGGGGCTGGGCGTCTCGGTCCAGTCCGTCACGCTGTACCGGGTCCTGCTGACGCCGCTGGCCCTCCACTCTTTCATCCTCGGCCTCGTCACCGGCAAGATCGTGTCCGGGAGGGTGTCGGCGGGCTTCAAGCACGCGATATTCCTGACGCTTGTAGCCCTCGGGGGGATCTGGGCGGTGACGAACCTATCCATCGGATCGGGCATGGGGGGACTGGGATGAGATCGAGGCGCCTGATGAGGAGCAAGCGGGGCATCACGCCCGTCGTCGCGACCATAATCCTGTCAGCGGTCGTCATAGCCGTCGGGGGCGCCGTCTGGTCCTACTCCCAGGGCGCGGCCACCGTCATCGCGAACGACTACGTGAACAGCACGATGACCCTTTTGAATGAGATTATCGAGCGATTCACCGTTGAACACGTGAGCTACGAGGCTGGAATCTTACATGTTTGGATATACAACTACGGCGATGTGGATGTAGTTCTGGACGTCTACGCGAATGCAACTGGCGGCGTATTCAGCTCTAGTTTAGGGAATACGGTATCATCAAAAACGATTCGCTGCGTTAACGTGAATATCACTCTAGATAGTGGAGATGAAGTTGCAATAAAGGTTCACAGCAGGAGGCAGAATAATGTCTACTATACGTATTATGTACCGTAGCAGGAAGCGAGGCGTCTCCACAATCCTCGGAACTCTCATCTTCATAGGGATACTGTTCACTGCGGTAATCCCCATGTCTCTCGTCATGAAGCAAGCGGACACCATCTACGAACAAAAGAAGCTGGAGATGGAGCGCTTTGATGAAGAGCGCGCGAGGGAGGAGATAGATGTTTACGTGTTTCCTACAGAGGGTGCCGCCTCCGACAACTTGACCGTCTCCGTACATAACCGGTGTGAGCTAACCGTGAGAATAATCCGCATATGGATAAACGACACTTTCATAGCTACCGACTACGTCGTGCCCTCTATGAGCGAATTGGAGTTAGGGTCCTTCTACGTTGCACCACGCGATGGCTCGACGTATGATGTGAAAGTAACTACAGAACGGGGAAACGTATTCGAATGCGGAAGTGGAACCATCTCTTATCAAGATGGTCACTGGGAAGTGGAGAATCTGATGATAAACGTCCTCATCTCCTCATCAGGCATCGTGTTCAAGATATATGTCACCCTGCCCTCAGGAGACCCACATCCAGACAGCCCCGCCATGGTTTGGAAGATAGGTGGATCAGCGTTCAAATCCTTCGATGTGACAACCCCCGGGGCGGGGACTTACAACGTCAAGGTGAAACGGGGATCAAAATTAATCCATGATGAGAACGTCACGATAAGCTGGCCATCAGGACCTCCAGTAGTCTGGGTGTACTCGTAATCTCCCCCTCGGCACGATCCTTTCAAACCATCATCTGTAGAAGCGTCTTTTCAGGGCTGGATGCATTGGGACAAAGATTAATATGGGTTTTCTGCATATGCTTGTCAGTCGGAGCCGCCGTAGCTCAGTCCGGTGGAGCGTCTGGCTGTTAACCAGTTGGTCGACGGTTCAAATCCGTCCGGCGGCGCCATAATTTGGCATAATATATTCCCCTATTATGCGTTGATATATTTATCAACTATCTTTTAGTTTATTCAATAAATATTCATTATCCACTCCTGGTTCTAAGATTGCTTTATGAGCTATTGAAATCAATTTTCCTGGAAGAAATCCTGATTTTTTAGATTGATTTATGCGAGATTCTTTACATGTATTTCTTAATAACATTGCAAGTGAAAGTAAATTTCCATATGCTTTAGTATTAAAGAACTGAGCTCTCCAATTGGCAATGAGATGTAATCTCCCTTTTTCCGGTTTGAAATCTATTGACATAAGGCAATGTGCGCCTGGAAAACATGTGTCTCTATCTGGATCAAATACAGTGCAGATAAGGGTGTTATGTATTTTTCCTTTAATTTTTCCGCCTTTGAGATGATTTCTAACATATTCTAGTTGTATCTGTCCGTTCTTGATTCTCCTACAAAGAGCTTTATAATAATTACCCTCAAATAATGTATGGATTCTGTCAGCGATTTTATCTCTTCCATACCATTTTCTGCTCTTTTTATCCATGTAAAAATAGAAGTTTTTAAAATTGCTGTGTACTTTATCATTAATATTAACTCCAAGTAATTTATATCTCTTATTTATAATTTCTGATTTAATTACATCAATTTCTTCGTCAAGATTATCTAAGAGAGGAATAGAACTAACAGTCACAAGTCCATATATGTATCCCTCTCTTATGACCTTCTCCAAAGATTTAACATAACTTGTAGAGATATCTTCCGCAATAACGTATGGTAGGGAGTTTATAACATAATCCCCTCCATTCCTATTATGATTTTCATAAGATTTATTTAACACTTTCGTTATAAAACGCGATTTTCTATATTCCCTGCAAAATGAGCTATACCAAAGAAGGTAAAATCCATCTGGCAGCACCATAATCCAAGGACGGGTTCTATGCGCGTCGCGCTGAGCGGCGGGCTGCCAGGGACACGATGCCCTCATCCTCTATCAGCGTCCCCTCCCTCTTTAGCGCCTCGAACGTCTCCTCAAGGGCGGTCCTTATGGTGTCTCCCATCCGCTTGAAGCCGAGGAGGCGGGCGGTCCCGTTCAGCAGCGACTCGGCGCTGAGGCCGAGGGAATGGCCCGCTATGAGGGTCATGGCTCCCCGTATCTCCTCCGGCGGTATGTGCCTGATGGGCCTGAACGTCTCCTCGGCGCCCTCGACGGGGACGCGGACCTTCACCTCGACGGGCTGCCTCGGCCAGAGGAACTCGCCCCTGACGTGGAGCGTGCCCCGTCTGCTGCACTCGCGGACCGTCTCGTCGAAGGCTTTCCTGAAGAGGGGCGTGGACCGTCTGAGCTTGAGGCTGGCGTTCAAGCGTCTGTAGGCGTGCTCCCGGTGGATGGGGCCCTCCTCCCTCACGAGGATGGGGAGCAGTCGCCGGGTCTCCGAGCGGTACTGCCTGAGGTAGCGCTCCCGGTACTCGGGGGAGTAACGGGTGAAGAGGTGTCTGGGCCGCAGCTTGGCGAGGCGGTAGGGCTCGACCTCGGGGAGGCGGTCGCCCGTCGTCTCCATCACCCTGACCCGCCTCACCTCCTTCCTCCGCCGGGGGGTCCGGCGTGGGGTTCTCGTGGCGCTTCGCCGACCTCGCTCGGCCTTCCTGAGGGCTTCCCTCAGCCTCTTCAGCTCGGTCTCCCGCCTCTGGACCCAGTCGGGGGACCAGACCCTGTGTATCCTCCACCCTAGGCGTTCCAGGACCTGCTGCCTGAGGCGGTCCCGGTCCCTGGCCGTGCACGCCGAGCGGTAGGTCTCGCCGTCGCAGAGTATGCCCAGGATGAACCGGTCGGGGTCCTTCGGGTCGACCACGCCCAGGTCCACCCTGAAGGAGCTGCAGCCGACGCGCGGCACGACCCTGTAGCCCAGCTGCCTCACCTCCTCCGCCACATCCTCCTCGAAGGGAGACCCCCACTCCTCGCCGGCGGCCTCAGCGACGCCGAGGCCCTCGGCCCCCTTCTCGGCGTACCTCAGGTAGTGGTGGAGGCTGTGGACGCCGGCGGCCTTGGTGGCGTTGAGGTTGATGTCCGAGGCCTTGATGGAGCTGACGAGGATCACCTTCTCCCGGGCCCGGGTGATGGCGACGTTGAGCCTCCGCTCCCCCCCGGGCTTGTTCAGGGGGCCGAAGTTCATGGTGATGCGGCCGTCCTGGTCGTAGCCGTAGCCGACGCTGAAGATCATGACGTCCCGCTCGTCGCCCTGGACGTTCTCCAGGTTCTTGACGAAGAAGCCGTGGAGCCGGTCCTCCACGAAGAACCGCTCGAACTCGGGGCGCTCGAGCAGGCGGCGCTCCACGGCGTCCTGGATGGTGTTCATCTGGCTCACGCTGAAGGTGACGACGCCCAGGGTCTTCTCCGGGTGCTTCGCGAAGTGGTCGAAGACCAGGTCGGCGACCACCTCGGCCTCCCGGGGGTTGTTCCGGGCGCCGCCCCTGTCGTAGACGCCGTCGGGGACGTAGACGAACTTCAGGCCGAGGGCCTCGTCCCTCTTCCGGGCCGCCGGGAACAGGACCAGTCGCCTGTCGTAGAACTGGTCGTTGGAGAAGTTGATGAGGGAGTCGTGCTTGCTCCTGTAGTGCCAGCGGAGCATGTTCACGGGGAGGCCGATGGACATGCACTCGTCGAGGACGCTGTCGAAGACGTCGAGCTCGTAGTCCGCCTCGTCCCAGTCGAAGTCCTCGTCGAGGGTGTGCTGGAAGAAGGGCGTCGGCGGGAGCTGCTTGTTGTCCCCGGCGACGATGAGCTGGTCCCCCCGGTATATGGCGCCCACCGCGTCCTCCGTGTAGATCTGGGAGGCTTCGTCGAAGATGACGAGGTCGAAGTGGAGCCTGTCGGGGATGAGGAACTGGCTGACCGAGATGGGGCTCATCAGCAGGCACGGCTTCAGCCGCCTGAGCAGGTTGGGGATGCGGTCGAAGAGGCGGCGGAGGGGCATGTGCCGCCGCTTCTTCACCGCCTCCCTCTGCAGGATGGTGATCTCCGAGTCCGGCGCCTGGACGAACACCCCCTGAGGCTTCTGCTCGTTGGCGGCCTCGATGACCCGGTACGCGGAGAGCTGGATGAACCTCCGGTCCAGCTCCTGGAAGTCGGCGATGAGCTGCTCGTGATCCTGCCCCCGGAACTCCCTCAGCGCCGGGTCCTCCTCGAAGACCAGGTCCAGCAGCCCCTGGTACATCGACTTGCGGAAGATGTCTAGGAGCTGCGCCCGATCGAACCTCTGCCTCACGAGGCGCTCCAGGAACCTGCCCAGCCCCGCCTCCCTGAACCTGGCCTCG
>QMXQ01000097.1 GCA_003662205.1 Candidatus Bathyarchaeota archaeon | reverse complement strand
TTCCTCGACAGGGTGGACGCCGTCGCCATGGGGCCGGGGCTCGGCCTCCACGAGGAGACCGTCGAGGCGGTGGATACGCTCCTGGATTGGGTGGAGGAGCGCGAGCTGCCCGTGCTCCTAGACGCGGACGCTCTGAAGGGATTCGCCAAGCTGAAGCGGAAAGTGCGAACCCAAACGGTCTTCACACCCCATGGAGGCGAGTTCAAGATCCTCACGGGCAGGGAGGTCGCGGGCGGTTTCGAGGAGCGCGGGCGTCTCGTCCAGGCTGAGGCAGTTAGGCTTGATGCGACGATCCTGCTGAAGGGAAGCGTTGACGTCATCAGCGACGGCGCCCACACCCGCTACAACTGGACGGGGAACCCGGGGATGACGGTGGGCGGGACGGGCGATGTCCTCTCGGGCGTCACCGCCGCCTTCATGGCCATGGGCGCCTCCCCCTTTGAGGCCGCCGTCGCGGGTGCCTTCATCAATGGCGCCGCCGGCGATGCAGCCTACGAGGAAAAGGGGTACCACCTCGTCCCGATGGACCTCATCGAGCGGATCCCCAAGGTCATCGAGGACGCCCTGGCGGGCCGCATGAGCGCGGTAAAATAGAGAGGGTCAGCCCGTCTGGGACTTTAGCCAGCCTAAGATCTGGTCCATGTACTCGGCAGGGGTGGGCACGTAGCTCCGATAGGGCTCAAGCGCCTCGTTGAGACCCTCGGCTAACTTGAGCGCCTCCGTGAGGTGCCTCTCAGTCGGGTCTGCCACAAGCCCGTCGAGCCTGTCCAGAGCGTCGATGGCGTCCGCGACCATCCGCCCATACATCCGGTAGTCCTCGAGGTAGGTCTTGGCGTCGCTGATCCTCTTTCTGACCTCTTCCATCTCCATTCTCTCAACGCCTAAAGCGATCGAACCCTCAAAGGGATATTAAACTCTTGTTCACCGGGCCTTTCGCCGGGATCGTTCTTTGGTGAAGTTTCTCACGGGGAAACCTTATCTATAGGGATTAAGGGAGTATCTAGGATTCTGGTATCGAAGGGATAACAGGTTGATAGAGATAAGATTCCACGGCATGGGAGGGCAGGGAGCGGTCATGGGCGCGCTGATGCTGGCGGAGGCGGCCTTCTCCGAGGGGAAGTACGCTCAGAAGATTCCGGTCTACGGCGGCATGAGGCGGGGCGGCGACGTCACGGTCTTCCTAAGGCTGGACGACAAGCCCATCAGGCGGACCTGCGGCATCTACGAGCCGGACGCCATAGTCGTGCTGGACCCGGCGCTCATCTCGGTTCCCGCGGTTCGGAAGGGGCTGAAGAAGGGCGGCCTTGCGGTGCTCAACGACGAGCGGAGCCCCGAGGAGGTGGACCTGGGGGTGGAGCTGTCGAAGTTGGCGACGGTCGACGCGACGGGCATCTCCACGGAGGTCCTGGGCCAGCGGGCGATACCCATCACGAACACGACGATGCTGGGGGCCATCAGCAAGGCGACGGGCTGGGTCAAGCTCGAATCCCTCTTCGAGCCCATCATGGGCATGTTCCCGGGCAGGATCGGCGAGCTCAACGTCGAGGCCTGCAAGCGCGGCTACGAGGCCGTGAGGGTGAGGGAGGCGTAGCGGATGAGCCAGATCGTCAGGGCATTCAGGCCCGAGGTCGACAACGAGAAGTGCGTGAGGTGCGGCAACTGCCAGACCTTCTGCCCAGAGGGGACGGTGATGGTGACCGACGAGGGGGTCGTCTTCGACTACAGGTACTGTAAGGGCTGCGGCGTCTGCGCCAACGAGTGCCCCGTGGATGCGATAAAGATGGTGAGGGAGGCTTAGAGAGATGGAGTTCACTAGAATGATGGAGGGGAACGAGGCCGCGGCGTGGGGCGCCAAGCTGAGCCGGGCCGAGGTCATCCCCGCCTATCCCATCACTCCGCAGACGGAGCTCATCAGCCACATCGCGACGCTCATCGCCAGGGGCGAGATGAAAGCACAGTACATCAAGGTCGAGGGGGAGCACACAGCCATGGCCGCCGCCTGCGGCGCGTCCGCCGCCGGCGCCAGGGTGTTCACCGCCTCGGCGTCTCAGGGGATCGCCTTCATGGAGGAGGCCCTATGGATGCCGCCGGGCAGGAGGCTGCCCATCGTCATGTGCATGGTCAACCGCGCCCTGGCGCCCATCGGAGGCCTCCGCCCCGACCACAACGACGCGCTGCTGCAGCGGGACACGGGCTGGATCCAGCTCTACTGCGAGAACAGCCAGGAGGTCCTCGACACAATCATAATGGCGTACAGGATCGGCGAGGACCGGCAGGTCTACCTGCCGGTGGCGCCGTGCTACGACGGCTACTTCGTCTCGGCGACGGCCATCCCGACGACGGTCCCCGACCAGGGGGAGGTGGACGAGTTCCTGCCGCCGTACAAGCATGAGATGTACTCCCTGATGCCCGGCGACTACAGGAGGCCCCCCTTCCCGCTGAACATAGCGAAGGCACGGTACGAGGTGCAGAAGGCGATGGAGAGGGCGAAGAAGGTCATCGAGAAGGTCGACAGGGAGTACGCCAAGCGGTTCGGCCGCGGCTACGACGGCCTCCTGGAGGAGTACGCCTGCGACGGCGTGGAGGCGGTGCTGGTTACGATGGGGTCGATGACGGGGACCGCGCGCGACGTCATCGACGAGATGCAGGCCGAGGGCAAACCGATCGGGCTGGTGAAGCTGAGGGGCTTCAGGCCCTTCCCGACGGAGGAGCTCCGGGAGCTGGCGAAGAAGTACCACGTCCTGGGCATCGTCGACAGGAACACGAGCTACGGGTCGGCCGGCGGCGGCGTCGTCGCCATGGAGGCGGCCCGGGCCCTCTACCCGCTGGATGACAGGCCCCTGCTTCTGAACTTCCACGTCGGCCTCGGCGGCAGCGACGTCACCATGCGCCAGATAAGGTACATGGCGGACAAGGTTCTGGAGACCCTGGAGACGGGGAAGGTTGAGAAGGAGGTCGAGTGGGTCGAGCTCCTCGACCTCGGCGAGGTGATGTAGGATGGAGACGGACAAGCTGTTCGACGAATACTATGAGAAGAGCCTGCTCCAGGGCGGCACCACGTGCTGCCCCGGCTGCGGGGGCCCCCTGTTCTGGAGGATGACCCTCGACGCCCTCGGGCCGAACACCATCGTCTACGGCGACGGTCCGTGCGCGATGTGCGCCATAAGGAACATCAAGCTGCCCACCTTCGGCCTCCACTTCAGCTTCGTCGCCGACGGCTCCACCGGCATCGTCGCGGCGCTGGCGGCGAAGGGGCGGAGGGACATCACCGTCGTCTCCTCCGCGGGGGACGGCGCGACCGGCGACATCAGCTTCGGCAAGGTCTCGGCGGCGGCGGAGCGGAACGAGAACATGATCCAGATCTGCGTCGACAACGAGGCGTACATGAACACCGGCATCCAGAAGAGCGGGCTCACCCCCTTTGGCGCGTGGACGACGACGACGCCCCTGGGGAAGGAGAACCCCAAGAAGGCGGTTCCCATGATCATCGCCCAGCACAAGGTGCCCTACGTGGCGACGGTCTCCGTCGCGTACCCGAGGGACCTGAAGGCGAAGATCAAGAAGGCGAAGGGCATCGAGGGGTTCAAGTATATCCACACGGTGATGCCCTGCCCAACGGGGTGGCGGTTCGACCCGGCTAAGAGCGTCGAGGTCGTCCGCCTCGGCGTCGAGACGTGGGCATGGCCCCTCTACGAGATAGAGGGCGGCGTCCTGAAGCTGTCGATGAAGCCGAAGCCGAAGCCCATCGAGGAGTACCTGAGGCCCCAGAGGCGGTTCCGGCATCTGACGAAGGAGCAGATCGAGTTCATCCAGCGCGAGGTAGACGCCAGGCGCCAGAGGCTGCTGGAGAACGACGGCAAGAGGATCATCCTCTAACCCCTTTTTCTTTCAACCCTGTTTCTCCGAAAACAATCCGGATCACTAAACTGTTAAAGGCGTTGTAGAGTCATCAAGAACGATGGACGAGCTCGCGGTCGTCGGGCACATCGCCGTCGACAGGATCATCACCCCGAGCGACAGCCGAACCCAGCTGGGCGGATCCCCCACCTACGTCTCCCTCGTCGCCCGGAGGCTGGGCACCGACGTAAGGGCTGTGACTAAGGTGGGCGGGGACCTGCCGGACGCCCTCCGCCGACAGATCCGGGAGCTGGGCATCGACCTCAGCGGCCAAGTCGTGGAGGGGGCCGCGACCACCCGGTTCGTCCTCGACTACCGCGGCGCAGATAGACGCCTCTCCGTTGAGAGCGTCTGCGAGGAGATCGGGCCAGAAGACATCCGAGACCCGCCCCGGGCGGTCCTCGTCGCGCCCATAGTGGGGGAGGTGCCGCCGGCGGCGGTGTCGGCCCTTACGGGGGCTGAGCTGATCGCCTTGGACCCTCAAGGATTCGTCAGAGAGGTCAGGGAGGACGGCTCCGTCGGGCCGAGACGATGGTTCGACGAGGACCTCCTGAGGCGGGTGACCGTTTACAAGTCCTCGGAGGATGAGCTGAGGCTCGTCACTGGGATAAACGACCCGTGGCGGGGGCTAAGGAGGATTCTGGAGCTTGGGGCGGAGGTCGCCATCGCTACCAGGGGTGCGCGGGGGTCGCTCCTCCTGACCCGAGAGGGACGGTGCCTGATACCTATCTACGGGGTGGAGGCAGTCGATCCGACGGGCGCGGGCGACGTCTTCATCGGCGCCTTCCTGGCGGAATGCATGCGGGGGGAGGAACCCCTGTGGTGCGCGTCGATGGCGGCCGCGGCTGCCTCAGCCGTGGTTGAGACCTTCGGTGCCGACATCGCTTTGTCGATGCGGCGGCTGAGGGGGCGCGCCGAAGAGGTCCGCGATGGAGTGGTCAGGCTCTAGGAGAGCCGCCGCTTCACGATGAGGTAGACGCCGAGAGCTATCATCAGATCGACGATCCAGACGCCGAGGGTTTGAGTGATGCTCCAGATGCCGCTCTCAGGGGGAGGCTGAGCCTCTGAGCCTGCGACGGGGGGTGCCTCCGCTAGGCTGAAGGCTTCTCGCTCCGATCTCAGGTTCTCCTCCGGCACGGCCGCCAGCCTGCTGGGGACGACCGAGATGAGGAGGTAGCCGAGGGCGACCGCGAGGACGGCGTAGATGATCGCCTTGGACTCCATCATGTTCACCTTCCAACGTCGGGGCTCTTAATACTACATTTTAGAACAGCCCAGGCTCCGAGGCCGTCAGCCTTGGGGTTTGGATCGTTCGTCGGGGGCATCGGCTTCACCTCGGCCGGTCCCTCCAGACCTTGATGGACTCGTACCAGAGGATGACGGTGGGGACGGCGCCCATCAGGAGGGCTGCGATGTTCTGCCTAGAGAGGGTCAGGGGGAACTGGAGGATGTAGGTGGCGAGCATGGTGGTGACGAGGACGGCGTAGAAGAGAAGGCGGGGGAGCATGAGGCCGCCGAGGGTGACGAACTGGCGGAGCACCCCGATCTTCACCTCGCGGACGAGCCTGTAGTCGCCCCGCTCGCTCTCCACCAGGCCCAGGTCCCGCAGCTTGTTGAGGTGGTAGGCGGCGACGCTGGGGCTGCTGAAGCCGAGGGCCCGCTGCACCTGGCGGACGCCGACGGCGGCCTGATCCGCCCTGAGGAGGTGCATGTAGACGAGCAGCGTCTTCCCCTTCAGCTCAGCCTCGATGACGTCGTCCTCCCGCGCCAAACAGGACACCTAAAATCAGACGGGGGTTTCAGCTAATAATCTTTGGCAGCCTAGGCATCCAGAAGGTTGAGGAGGGTCAGCATCGCGTAGACGGCCTCCTCGGTCCGCACCGTCTCGCACCCCTGCCGGGGGATGGTGTTCACCGTGAAGTGGAACGCCTCCTCCAGGGTCAGCCCCTCCCTGGAGAGGATCTCCCCGAGGCCCCTCCGCGGCGAGCCGAAGGCTACGAGGACGCTCTCCGCCTCCGTCCATCTCGCGCGCAGCTGACCCTCGATCTTCGGGTAGGGCTGCCCCAGTCGGGAGGTGGCCACCGTCAGGTCGAACTCCCTGCTCAGCGCCAGCTTGCCCAGGCCCTGCCTGTTGATGTGGACTCCGTAGCCCCAGTAGAGGTCCACCTCGCCCCTGCCGACGAATCTGCCCCGGAGCTCGGGCTGCGTCTCCGTGACCTTGACGGTCGCCCTGCCCCCGATGGACGGGGCCCGCCCCGTCGCCCTGAGCGGCTTCTCGACGCCCACATCGACCAGGAACGCGCCTCCTGCCTCGGCGACGACGACGCCCTCCCTGAACTCCCCCTT